>CAYNFJ010000019.1:0-24787 GCA_964396505.1 uncultured Polaribacter sp.
CAGGACACCGTGTTCTTTACCGTACGAGAAACGATACATGGCCCAATCATTAACGATGTAGTACCACAAGTAAAAACAGAGCAACCCGTTGCTATGTATTGGGTTTATACCCAACGTCCCAATAAAATGTTAGAAGCTTCCTACATCATGTCCAGAGCCACTAATCTCGAAGAATTTAAAAAAGGACCCGAAACCATTCATGCTCCCGGACTCAACGTAATGTATGGTGATGCCGATGGAAATGTCGCTTGGTGGGCTGCTGCCAATCTCTATAAACGACCCAATAATGCTCCTACCAAACTCCTGTTGGACGGTAGTAACCCGGATGATTTTGATATTCAATACGAAGATTTTAGCAAGAATCCACAAGCCATTAATCCCCCTTGGAATTATGTATATTCTTGTAACAACCAACCGGATTCTACGGTGAGCAAACGCTATATTCCGGGTTATTATTTAACCCAAGACCGCGGTAAAAGAGTTGTGAATTTATTGGATAGTAAAAACGGATGGACACAAGCCGATATGGAAAAGATGATCAATGATGTCACCTCATCTGTAGCCCCTGAATTGACAAAAATAATTGTGGCCAATATTGAAAACAACACCTTGGATTCCATTCAAAGAGAAGCTTTAAACCAACTAAAAAATTGGGATGGATCCGCCACGCTTAAGAGTATTGGAACCACTATTTACACGCAGTTTCACTACGAATACCTGACCGCAGTATTAAAAGATGAAATGGGAACCGATATCTATACCTTGTTGAGTGACACCCATCTTATGGGTAGAATGATAGAACCATTGCTGAAGGATCAAAATTCGATATGGATAGATGATATTACAACCCCTGAAATCAAGGAAACTAATGCTGCTATTCAATTCATCAGTTTTAAAAATACCGTTAAAAAACTACAAGAATATTTGGGTGATGATGTCCATACGTGGACTTGGGATAGGGTGCATACCGTAGAACACAAACACCCACTGGGTGAAGTAGCCGCCTTTAGATCGTATTTTAATGTAGGCCCCTTCCCTGTCAATGGGACCAATGAAGTATTAAATAATCAAATTTTTAGTTATACAGGGAAACCAAAATTTGAAGTACATGGAGGCCCGTCCAGTAGAAGAATTATCGATTTTTCGGATGTGGAAAACGCACAGGCTATTATCCCTACCGGTCAATCGGGTAATGTGTTAAGCCCCTATTACAAAGATCAGGCACAACTGTATTTGGAAGGGAAATTTATCCCTATGCTAATTAACAAAACAGCTATTCAAAAACTGAAAGATAAGTTGGTATTAAAACCGGAATAGTGTATTTTCCCTCAAATAGTTGTATAAAAAAAACTTCTCAAGATTGAGAAGTTTTTTTGTGCGGGCGGAGAGACTCGAACTCTCACACCTCGCGGCACTAGATCCTAAGTCTAGCGTGTCTACCAATTCCACCACGCCCGCTTTTGAGTGCGCAAATTTACACATTATTTTTAAATGTCCACAAAATTTTTCATCAATTATTTTACTGCTTTTCTATAAAAGTCGTTATTTGCAAAAAATACAGCAGTTGAATGAACAAACGTAATCTGGCTTTTTTATTGGCTTTTACCGCCTCGTTAATCTACGGAATCTCTTTTACCATAGCAAAAGATGTGATGCCTCAGTATATTCAAGCTTATGGATTTATTCTGTTACGTGTAGCCGGTGCTACCTTGCTCTTTTGGCTAATCGGTTTACAGGTTCCTAGAGAAAAAATTGCACTTCAAGATTTTTTTCGATTTTTCCTGGCTGCATTGTTCGGTGTCGCATTAAATATGCTGACCTTTTTTAAAGGCCTAAGCCTGACCACACCCATCAATGGTGCCATTATTATGGTTACAACTCCTATTTTGGTACTCATTTTTTCCTTTGTATTCTTACACGAAAAAATTACGATTAAAAAGATCATAGGGGTACTATTGGGCATGTCGGGAGCCATAGCCTTAATCGCTTACGGACAACAGGCCGTTCAGAATGCTCCCAATATCAAATGGGGTAATTTTCTAGTTTTTATCAATGCGGCTTCCTACAGTCTGTATCTAATCATCGCTAAACCATTACTCAAAAAATACCATCCCGTTCATTTTATCAAATGGATGTATCTGATGGGTTTGATAATGGTAATACCTTTCGGATGGAAACAAGTAATGCAGGTAGCCTGGATGACCAATCCATCAATCGTATTGTATAAAATAGGGTTTATTGTCGTATTTACCACTTTTATCACTTACCTGTTTAATCTGATAGCGCTGAAAAATTTAAAACCCACCACACTGAGTGTTTTTATTTATTTGCAACCCCTTATTGCCAGTATTTATGCTATTGCAGTAGGAAGCGATCAACTGACTCTGATTAAAATTACCGGAACTCTTCTTATTTTCTCAGGGGTCTATATGGTAAGTCATCAAAAGAAGAAGGTGTAATATTGAAGTAAAAAAACTACCTTTGTACTTCAAATAAATACAGAAATTATATGATTGCGTCAATGACAGGTTATGGAAAAGCCGTTTTACAACTGGATAGTAAAAAAATTACTATTGAAATAAAATCTTTGAATAGTAAAAATTTGGATATCAATGTCCGGATGCCCTCTAATTACAGGGAAAAAGAATTGGAAATCAGAAAAGAAATTGCTCATAAACTGGTACGTGGCAAAGTAGATTTTGGTATGTATATTGAAAATACAGGTATTGATACAGCCGTAAAAATCAATAAAGAACTGGTCAAAAAATATATTGCCGAATTAAAAGATATCAGTGATCAATCTCCGGAACATTTATTAGCCATTGCTATGCAATTGCCCGAAACAGTCAGTAGTATCAAAGAAGATATTGACCCGCAAGAATGGGAATCCATCCGTAAAACCATTGACCAAGCCATCAATCATCTGGTGCAATACAGAGAAGAAGAGGGAAATGCCCTACAAATTGATTTTGAAAAAAGAATTGTAAATATTGAAAATCTTATGACCCAAGTGGCGTCATTTGACACCGATAGAAAAAAAGAATTAAAGGGTAAATTGCGCAAAGCATTGGAAGAACTTCAACTAAAAATAGATGAAAATCGTTTTGAACAAGAACTGATTTACTATTTGGAAAAGTTAGATATAACCGAAGAACAGGTGCGCTTAAAAAATCATTTGAGTTACTATAAGCAAATGTTGCACACCGGTGAATCAAACGGTAAAAAACTAGGTTTTATCACGCAAGAATTAGGAAGAGAAATCAACACAATCGGCTCCAAGGCTAACTATGCACCTATGCAGAAGATAGTGGTACAAATGAAAGACGAATTGGAAAAAATCAAAGAACAAACCTTAAATATTCTCTAATGTCACTAGGTAAACTCATCGTATTTTCAGCACCATCGGGTTCGGGAAAGACCAGTATTGTTCACTATCTATTAAAACAACCCGAATTGAATTTGGAATTTTCCGTGTCGGCCACTTCCAGAAAAAAAAGAGGTACCGAACAGGACGGAGTAGATTATTATTTTATATCTCAAGAGAAATTTAAGGAATATATTCAGCATGATGCCTTTGCAGAATGGGAAGAAGTCTATAAAAATCACTACTACGGAACCCTAAAAAAAGAAATCAAACGTATTCGAGAACAGGGAAAAAATGTGGTGTTTGATATAGATGTTATCGGAGGACTGAATATTAAAAAATTGTACCCGGATGACACCTTGGCTATTTTTGTCAAACCACCATCTGTAAAAGAATTACAAAAACGCTTGGAAAAAAGAAAAACCGATAGCAAAGAAAAAATTGAGGAACGTTTGGCAAAGGCTGCAAAAGAATTAACTTATCAAGATGAATTTGACATTGTTTTAGTCAATGACACATTGGACAAGGCTCAAAAAGAGGCTTTTGAATATGTTAAAAAGTTTATAAAACAAGCTCCAAAAAAATGAAAATAGGACTATTCTTCGGGACATTCAATCCTATTCATGTAGGACATTTAATTATAGCCAATCATATGGTAGAAAACAGCGATCTGGATGCCGTTTGGTTTGTCATAACGCCCTTGAACCCTTTTAAAAATAAAAAATCACTATTGCAGGATTACCACCGCCTGGCTATGGTACGTATTGCCGTAGAAGATTATCCTAAATTACAAGCATCCGATATTGAATTTGGTCTTCCACAACCCAATTACACGAGTACTACACTGGCGTATATTGAAGAAAAATATCCACAACACCGGTTTCATCTGATTATGGGCGAAGACAATCTATATTCATTTCACAAATGGAGAAATTTTAAAATTATTCTGGAAAACCACGATTTGTATGTTTATCCTCGAATAAATTTGGCCAAACAATCCAAGTTTGACACGCATCCAAAAGTTCATAAAATAGCCGCTCCCATTATAGAAATTTCGGCAACGGCTATTCGAAAAGCCATTCACAACAAACAAAACGTACAACCCCTATTGCCTTGTAAAGTGTGGGAATATTTGGATGAAATGAATTTTTACAAATAAACACTGTAACAGATTACTTTAAAAACGTTTTCCGATTCGTATTCCATAGTGAAAATTCAATCGGGTGTTTTGCGAAGGATTATAATTGCCAATCAAATTTTGTGAAAAACCGGAATAGCAATCAATCATAAAATTTCTTTTGGATACCAATTTATAACCCAAATTAAAATCAAAACCCAAGGTATATTCTTTTTTGGAATAATACTGATTCGGATTGTAATAATAATGATTTGTTAAGTGATTTGTCAATCCGATTTGAGTGTAAAAACCACGAGCATAATTAGGGCTAAAAAAATGTTTGTAGTGAAACCCCAACCCCCAATCTCCGGAATAAAAGGAGGCTTGCATCCCCACACTTTCAGATGCGTTCAGCAGCTTATCTACTGATAATGAAAGCCCCCTTCCCATAGAAAATCCCAAAGCATCAAAAGAGATTTCATAGTGTGGTTTTTTTGGACTCAATAAGCCTTCTTGTGCGTAAGATTGCATCAATCCGGATAGAACAAAAACTAAAAGTACTGTAAAATTTTTCATATGATAACTAATTTTGAATCATAGCTCAAAACTAGTTTATTCACCAATACTATTTTTACAACAAACTGTTAAACAGTGTTATACAAATATTAAGAGCAATGACATTTAACAAAAAAAGTGTTAATTTTTACGGCAAACCGGTAGTAATTCTCCTTTTGCCAAGCGGTATTGGTCAAATAGTTCAGGAGACAATTGTGTGCTAAAATCTATAGATTCAACTTGAAAACCTGCCTGTTCCAATCTATTAAAATAATCTTGTCCATAGACACGAACATGGTCATATTGGCCAAAATGTTTGGCACGTTCTTTAGGATTGGTGATGGTTACATCTTCGTAGGTTTTTTCTCTGGAAAGGTCTTGAGGCACTTGAAAAATACCCCAACCGCCTTTTTTCATCACGCGATAAAGCTCTTGCATGGCTTGGTAATCATCCGGAATATGCTCCAATACATGATTGCAAAAAATGACATCAAATTCTTGATCGTCAAAAGGTAATTGGGTAATATCGGCTTTTACATCGGCTATGGGTGAATACAAATCAGCGGTGATGTAGGTCAGATTTTTCATCTTTTTAAAACGCTTGTAAAAGGCTTGTTCCGGTGCGATATGCAATACTTTTAAGGATTGTGTAAAAAAACCGGTTTTATCTTTTAAATACAACCACATCAAGCGATGCCGTTCCAGAGACAAAGTGCCGGGTGCTAACACGTTATTCCTTTGGTTAGCATACCCATAAGGCAGAAATTTACGATAGGACTTTCCATCGATTGGATCGGTATAGCGGTTTCCTTTGTAAAACAATACCAATAAAGGGCGTACCCACAGACTTAGCTTTATTAAAAAACCGCGGGGAAGGGTATTTAGAATCAGTTTGGTCAGTGGCATAGATACATTTAAGACGGGGAATCGCTATTTTTATCCTTGGCTTTTGCCGGTTTAACATGTCCCCAATTTTCACCACTTTTAATACGGTACAATTGCATCTCGGATATACCATATTGTTTTGCCAACATTTTCATACGGGTTTTACGATTGGGATCAAAGAGTTTTCGTTTAATAATAGCCACTTTTGCCTCGTTTAGTTTCGAATAAGTTCTGCGTTTTTTAGCAGCTATTACTTTGGGATTTTTATATTGATGAGCCCACCATTCTTCCTTATTAACCCTTTTTAGATTGGTATAAAGGTTATTTTCTTTATTAAAATCCAGATGGATAATCCGGTAATCATCTTCCTTTTTAGGAGGTAAAAATAGTTCGGCAACAGCGTGATGCACATAGAATGACCGCTGTTTTTTATCCTCACAGCGTATGCCCATTACCACCGGATAGCCTCCTGTATAAAGGAACTTTGACAATTTATACTCCCCGTTAGGCATGACACGCCTTACTCTTCCGTAATTTGAAACTTCATACCGGTAATCATCCCGCCATTTTTGTTCCTTATTTCGGTAGGGTTTCCATACTTCGTTATACTGATTTCTGATGTTCATACTCTTTAGATTTAAATTCATTTTCTTCATTTGATTCTATTCCCATAGCATCGTAAATGTATTTAAAGGTAGATAAGAGTTCGGGTTTCCCGTTAATCAAAGCAATGTCGTGCTCAAAATGAGCACTTGGTTTTCTGTCTTGTGTTAAGATAGTCCAACCATCTCTGAGTTGTTCTATTTTATGAGTACCCATATTAATCATTGGTTCTATGGCTACTACCATTCCGTTTTTAAATTTTTTACCACGTCCCCTCCTTCCGTAATTAGGGATTTGTGGATCTTCGTGCATCTTTTTTCCTAAGCCATGCCCTACTAACTCGCGTACCACTCCATAACCTTCCCGTTCTACGTAAGTTTGGATGGCATATCCTATATCCTCCACCCTATTGCCCACTCTAAATTGACGAATCCCTTCATATAGACTTTCCTTGGTGATGCGTAATAATTTTTTGGTCGGCTCATCTACCTCTCCAACTTCAAAGGTATAAGCGTGATCACCATAATACCCGTTCATCAACACACCGCAATCTATTGATATAATATCACCGTCTTCCAGAGGTTGATTGTTTGGAATTCCGTGAACCACCTGTGCATTAGGGCTCATACATAAGGTATTGGGAAAATCATACAAACCCAAAAAACCCGGAATACCACCGTTGTCACGTATATATTCCTCTGCTAATTTATCGAGATATAAAGTATTTACACCCGGTTTTACTTCTTTGGTCAACATTCCCAATGTTTTGGAAACCAACAAAGCACTTTGACGGATGAGTTCTATTTCCGCACGTGTTTTAATTTTAATCATTGTAGTTTTTATCGAACGACAAATGTACTATATATCTATATAATTAACAAATGTCTGCTAAGATACAAAATAAAAACTATAGTAACAAATATGACATTTAGCAGTTTTTTAGATTTATTTGTGCTGTACCTTTGCAAAGGTAAATTAATGTAAGCTATATGTATCAATCAAAAACACCGGAAAAAGCAGTTAAAGTAATTCAATCCAATGACCGGATTTATATACAAATGGGAGCAGCGGCTCCACAAGCCCTGATTAAAGCTATGTCTGACAGACATGATGAATTACGCAATGTAGAGGTGTGCCAACTACATACTGAAGGAGTAGCCCCTTATGCCAATCCGGAGTACAGGAAGAGTTTTCATGTCAACTCCTTTTTTATTGGTAAAAATGTAAGACATACGCTTAAAGCCGGTAACGGTTCTTATACCCCTGTTTTCTTGAGCGAATTACCATTACTTTTTAAAAACGGGGTAATTCCATTGGACATAGCCTTAATTCAAGTGTCTCCTCCGGACAAACATGGGTATTGTTCTCTAGGGGTAACAGTAGCGGCGACATTAGCTGCGATAGATGCGGCCAAACACGTCATTGCGCAAATCAACCCGCAAATGCCCAGAACACATGGAGCGGGCATTATCCACATTTCTGAATTGGATACATTTGTAGAAGTAGATGAAGCAATCCCGGAACACCAATTGACAAAACCATCGGAAATAGAACAAAAAATAGGGGATCATATCGCCAATTTAATAGAAGATAAAAGTACCCTGCAAATGGGTGTAGGCAATATTCCCAATGCTGTTTTGGCGCGTTTGGGTAATCATAAAAATCTGGGTTTACACACCGAAATGTTTTCGGATGGGGTGATTGATTTGATTCTAAAAGATGTCATCAACGGAAATTACAAAGGAGTAAATCCGGGGAGAGCCTTGGCGACCTTTCTGATGGGTTCCAAAAAACTGTATGACTATGTAGATGATAATCCTTTTATTGAAATGCGCGAAGCAGATTATGTCAATGACGTGTATATCATACGGCAAAACCCTAGAATGGTTGCTATCAATTCTGCTATTGAAGTAGATGTAACCGGACAGATCTGTGCAGATTCTATCGGTACTAGAATGTACAGTGGTGTAGGAGGTCAAATGGATTTTATCCGTGGAGCCTCTTTGAGTAAAGGAGGTAAAGCCATTATCGCTATGCCGGCAACGACCAAAAAAGGCGAAAGTAAAATTGTTCCTTTTCTCAAACCGGGTTCCGGAGTGGTTACCACACGGGCTCATGTGCATTATGTAGTGACAGAATATGGAGTAGCGAACTTGTACGGCAAAACCATCAAACAACGGGTAAAAGCACTGGCAGCCATAGCACATCCGGATTTTAGCGAACAAATTATGCGGGAATTTTGTGAAAAAACCAGTTGTTAATTCTGTTGAATAATCGCCTAATTATCCGCACAAAAACCTATCTTTGTGTTCTATGGCATCGAGACACTCCTTAAGCTATCCGATTTCTTTTTACAAAGAAAAATCAATTATCCGCTTGATAAACATACAGACATCGGATTTGTTCCAGCGCTTGAAAAAGTTGGATTGTTCCCGCTTAGACATCAGTGAATACAGTGCCGTATATCTCAAAAAACACATTGATTCTCTGGAGTATTTATTCCAGATGTACACACATATAGTATATCACTTAAAAAAGCAGACGCAAAAACCCTTTGATCAAATACTTGTTATAGATCACGGTGGAGGTATCGGATTATTATCGCTGTTTTGCAAATCTTTGGGGATGCAAGTAATATATAATGATGTGTATAAACAGGTTTTGGACGATGCACAACTCATAGCGCAATTTGTAGATTTCAAAGCAGAAAAATACATCCATGGTGATATGGACGCCATTATCGATTATTGTAAAAAAACAGCTTGCAAAGCAGATGCCATCATTTCCAGTGAAGTCATAGAACATATTTATGATATCAACGCGTTTATACGTAAATTACCACAAATTCCCTCCGATCAATTAAGCTTTGTGTTTTCTACCTCTGCCAACACATGTAACCCGATTCGAAAAAGAAAACTGGTCAAACTCCAGAAAAAAGCCGAACTACACGGCAATGAGTATTTCACCGGACACAAAGACAAAGACAGCTTACAATCTTTTGTAACTATCCGCAAGGAAATTATTAAAACACAGTTCCCCAATCTATCCCAAAAAGAAATAGACTCGCTGGCTACTGCCACGAGGGGACTTAAAAAAGAAGACATTATTACCAGTGTAGAAGCATGTATTAAAACCGGCAAACAACCTGTAACATTGGCGCACAAAACCAACACCTGCGACCCTTTGACCGGTAACTGGGTAGAACATTTGTTAAATCCCTATACACTGGCAGAACAATTGGAAAAATTGCAATGCAACACACAAGTAGTCAATGGTTATTACGGATACAATGCCTCTGAAAATTTTTTAAAAAAAGGAGTTAAAAAATGGGTCAATCAACTTATTTTTCTACTTAAAAAAAGAGGAATTTTCCTGACACACTATTGGATGTTAACCGGTAAATATCAATCCAAATAGGAATGCTTGTATCCATTTTCCAATAAAATATGGAGGATATCTTTTTCCAGAGTTTTCCGGGGATATTCTACAAAACGATTGATTTCTTTTCCGTTTTTATAAAAAATAAAAGTAGGCACACGCTCAATACCCAGTCCTTGTTGCTCATTACCGGGAGCTAATTTATCGTGATCTACGGTTATAAGTGTCAGATTTTTTAAGTCAAAACCGGCGGCTTCCAATATTTTGTAAAAATGAGGCGTTTCTCTACGACTATCACCACACCAAGTTCCCATAACTGCTTTTATTTTGATATTCTTCAAGAGGGGTTTGATTTGCTGAATGGTTTCCATATCCAAAGAATATGAATTGTAATTCTTAGTAAACCAAGTATCGTACGGAGCCTTTTCAAAATCCGATTTATGAGCTATTCCAACCAAATTTCCATTCTTATTAGGAGTGGCAGAAACAGCATGTTGTGTTGTTTTACAGGCTGTCATACTTAAAACAAATATTAATACAGCAATAGTTCTCATAGGATCTATAGTTTAAAATTCTGCCCAAAGTTACAAAAATATACAGCATGTGTAAATTTATCAACTTTCATCATTCATAATCATCAATTATATCCTATTTTTGTCCCGGATGAAACCCGTTGAAAAAATAAAAGCACCCATTCGCCACGAAATGGAACTCTTTGAATCCAAATTCAAAGATGCCATGAAGACACAAGTCCCTTTGCTAAACCGTGTAATGGATTATATCATTCACCGTAAAGGAAAGCAGATGCGCCCCATGTTTGTTTTTTTGACGGCAAAAATGGTATCCAATGGTGGTTTTCACGAAAGAACGTACCGGGGTGCCGCTATTATTGAATTAATTCATACCGCCACCTTAGTCCACGATGATGTGGTAGATGACAGCAATCGGCGACGTGGATTTTTCTCTATCAACGCATTATGGAAAAACAAAATAGCCGTATTGGTAGGAGACTTTCTTCTATCCAAAGGGGTTTTGCTATCCGTCGATAATGAAGATTTCGATTTGTTAAAATTGATTTCGACAGCTGTCAGAGAAATGAGTGAAGGCGAATTACTTCAGATTGAAAAAGCCCGTCAATTAGACATAACCGAGGCAGTATATTACAACATTATCCGGCAAAAAACAGCTTCTCTTATCGCCTCTTGCACCGCCATAGGTGCTGCATCGGTAGGTGCCGATGAAAAAACTATTGAAGAAATGCGCGTTTTTGGAGAAACAATCGGATTGGCATTTCAGATCAAAGACGATCTATTTGACTATACAGACGATAAAATTGGGAAACCCACCGGTATTGACATCAAAGAACAAAAGATGACTTTACCCTTGATTTACACCCTGAACAATTGCAGCCCAAAAGAAAAAAAATGGTTGATTAATTCCGTAAAAAATCACAATAAAAATAAAAAAAGAGTCAAAGAAGTCATTCAGTTTGTCAAAGACCATGGTGGTATAGAATACACGCAAAAACAAATGAAGAATTACCAAAAAAAAGCCCTTGACATCTTGGATAAATATCCTGAAACCGCATACAAAACAGCTCTAATTGATATGCTTAATTATGTTGTAGATCGTTCTATTTAATTGAGTTGCGACAATATTTTTCGGAAAGTTTCTGATATTTTCAGGTAAATTTTCTATCCAATCGGTATGCTTGGGCAGTACCATTTATAGATTTAACAATACCTTTAGAAAGATTATATTATTTTTGTCCATAACAATTTGGAATGAAACTTGTAATACACTTCAATACCAGAAAAAAATATACAACTAATGAAACCATACATCAGCATATTTTTGCTTCTATTTTTTATAAAGGTCGGTAGCGCCCAAGAGAACTCCTACCCGAACAATGAAGTGTACCAACCTGAAGTAAACCGAAGTTTTAAAGAAGGTGAATGGCTTAAATTTAGAATTCATTTTGGATTTATCAATGCCGGATATGCCACCATTAAATTAAAAAAATCAAAAAAAAGTGGTCTATCGCTTTATCACGCCATTGGAAAAGGTTGGACGAGCGGTGCAGCACGTATGTTCTATAAAATTGATGATAATTATGAATCCTATTTTACCAAAGACACCATCAAACCGATAAAATTTATCAGACGGGTCAATGAAGACGGATATATCATCAAAAGAGATTTGTATTTTGATCACACAAAGAAAAGAGTACTCATCAATGATCTCAAAAAGCGAACTAAAAAACAGGTCAGTATCCGGGATGTTCAGGACTTAGTTTCCTCTTTCTATTATTTAAGAGATATTGACATTAGTGATATTGAAGAAGGAGACACACTTTCTGTTGATTTGTTCTTCGATGGAGAAACCTACCCATTTAAATTGGAGTTTTTGGAAAGAGAAACCATCCGGACAAAATTTGGTAAAGTAAAAACCTGGCGCATCAAACCCTTGGTACAAAAAGGACGTATTTTTGAGGGGCAAGAGAGCTTAAGCCTTTGGATAACAGATGACAACAATAAATTACCCGTTAGAATCAAAGCCTCATTGGTAGTCGGTTCATTAAAAGCCGATTTGGATGATTATAGAGGACTTGCTCATACTTTAAAGATTATTTCCGATTAATCTTTTCCTCAATATCTTATACCGGTAACAAGCATAAAATCCTTTTTTTTCATTGGATTTTTGTGATGTCTAAATAGATATATTTTAACAAGTTTCCTTAGCTTTTCAGTACATACATCTCTAAAAAAGTGTACTTTTGCTCAATTAAAACACACTTTAACAACCTAATCATTTTGAAACAAATCCTAATCATATTCATATTGAGTCTTTTTTTTGCTTGCAAGCCTTCAAAAGGCGAAAAGATCCTTCCGGTCAAAAATAAGGAAAAACCGGTACCTACCTATCTTTTTGGCTACAATTTGGACCAATACAATGTGGTAAAAGACACCATTCTCAACAATGAAACTTTGGGAGTTATATTGGACAGACATCACGTGAATTATCCTAAAATATATAATATTGTCAATCAAATAAAAGATAGTTTTGATGTACGAAAGATCAAAGTAGGAAAACCCTATACCCTTCTTACTAAAAAAGACTCCACCCAACAAGCGCAGGTATTTATCTATCATCCGAATGTAGTGGATTATACCATTATAGATTTTAAAGATTCCGTGGTGACGGCTCACACCGATAAATTACCGGTAAAAACTGTACTTAAAACAGCATCCGGAATCATTCAATCCTCTTTATTTCAAACTTTAGAAGACCAGCATCTCAGTCCGGTATTGGCATTGGATCTTTCGGATATTTATGCTTGGACTATTGATTTTTATCGAATATATAAAAACGACAAATTCAAGGTAATTTACGAAGAAAAGTACATCCACGACAGTATTCCGGTGGGGATAGCTAAAATACATGCTGCCTATTTTGAACACAACGGCACCCCTTTTTACGCCTTTAATTATGTGGCAGATTCCATTAAAGGGATTGATGAATATTTTGACGATCAATCCCGAAATTTACGCAAAGCTTTTTTAAAATCACCTATTAAATTTGGACGTATTTCATCCCGTTACAATATGCATCGTTATATTAAATTATACGGTAGGGTAAAACCCCATTTAGGTACTGATTTTGCAGCACCTATCGGGACTCCTATTATGAGTACGGCAAATGGTGTTGTGATAAAGTCATCCTACACTAGAGGAAATGGCAATTATGTTAAAGTAAAGCACAATGCCACTTACAGTACACAATACCTACATATGAAAAAAAGAGCGGTAAAAGTAGGCGATGTAGTCAAGCAAGGGCAAGTCATCGGGTATATCGGAATGACGGGCAGTACAACAGGACCACATGTGTGTTACCGGTTTTGGAAAAATGGCCGGCAAGTAGATGCGTTAAGAGAAAAATTGCCCGCTGCCAAACCTATGCCGGATAGTATTAAACCTCGGTATTTTGAGTTTATTAAGCCTTTAAAACTTCAATTGGATCAAATCCCTTATCCTAAAATAAGTAAACCGGCACCTCTGGACAGTTTAAGCAACACCATTACCGAAAACAATTCTTAATTTTTGAGTAACATGTTTTATAATCCCAATCCCACCACCACAGACTCTTGGAAAGCCTTACAAGCCCACTTTGTCCACTTCTCTAATCTGCATTTAAAGGATTTATTTCATGAAAACCCTAAAAGAAAAGCAGCCTTTAGTTTACAACTCGAAGAACTGCACTTTGATTTTTCCAAAAACTTAATCACAGCAGAAACATTGGATTTACTGGCTGATCTAGCCAATGAAATGCAACTGGAACAAGCCACGCAAGTATTATTTTCAGGTAAAAAAATAAATAATACTGAAAACAGAGCAGTGCTGCATACCGCTTTAAGAGATTTTTCTGATCAAAACATTGAAGTAGATGGAAATGCCGTTTACCCAATGATAGAAAAAGCCCGAAATAAAGTCAAAGCCTTTACAGAGGCGATTATTTCCGGTGATTGGAAAGGTTTTTCGGGAAAATCCATTGACACCATTATAAATATAGGAATAGGCGGTTCTGATTTAGGTCCTCAAATGGTGGTAGAAGCACTGGATTACTACACCAATCATCTCCATACCTATTTTATATCCAATGTAGATGGCGATGCCGTTCATAGCATCTTACAAAAAGTCAATCCGGAAACCACTTTATTTATTATTGTATCCAAAACTTTTACTACAATAGAGACGCTTACCAACGCCCGGACTTGTAAACAATGGCTGTTACAACACACCGGCACGGAAAATATTAAAAAACATTTTGTAGCCGTTTCCACCAATAAAAATTCGGTTGTGGAATTTGGAATAGATCCACAAAATATTTTTCCTATGTGGGATTGGGTCGGTGGTAGATTCTCTATGTGGAGCAGTGTAGGGCTTTCCATTGCTCTAAGCATTGGATATCCGGCATTTGAACGCTTTTTACAAGGCGCCCACACAGCAGACATCCATTTTAAAAACAGTCCTATCAAAGAAAACATCCCTGTAATTATGGGATTGATAAGTATTTGGAATACCAATTTTTACGGAACTAACACAGAAGCCATCTTGCCTTACTACGAATCCTTAAACAAATTAGTTGCTTACTTACAACAATTATTTATGGAAAGTAACGGAAAAAGTGTGGATCGTAATGGAAAACCCGTAAACTATACTACCGGAAGTGTTGTTTTTGGAAGTACCGGTACCAATGCACAACACTCGTTTATGCAGTTGATTCATCAAGGCACATTACGTATTCCTGTAGATTTTATAGGATTTGAACAATCTTTATACGAAGATACACGCCACCACCGGATCCTGATGGCCAATTTTAAAGCCCAAAGTGTAGCGCTGATGGAAGGCAGAACGAAAGAAGAAGCACATTTGAGTATGAAATTTAACGGTGATCAAGCGAAGATAAATCAATTACTTCCCTTTAAGGTATTTCAAGGCAATCACGTTTCCAACAGCTTTGTTTTTGATAAGCTAACGCCCTATAACTTAGGAATGCTAATTGCGTTGTACGAGCACAAAGTCTTTGTACAAGGGGTGCTCTGGAACATCAATAGTTTTGATCAATTTGGAGTAGAACTGGGAAAAGAACTTGCCAAAAAGTTTTAATTTAATCCAATTTATCCCTTATTTACAGGCTTGAAACACCTGTAATGCCTTGTTAACAAAAACATAATGTAATTCTATATCATAAAATTAGCAATAATTAGCTACTTTTATTATCTTTGCCTCAAATTATTAAGAAAATTTAACAAACAATCCAGTTAAATCCCTAATAATTCAATGAAATAGTGTATTTTTGTATAACTAAATTTTTTAATAAAACGAAAATTAAACCAAATGAGAAATTTCAAAAACGTTTTAGCGGTAGCTTTTTTATTAGTAGGAACTACCCTATTCGCTCAAACCAAACTTACTGGAAAAGTAGTTGATGAGTTCAATCAAGCTTTACCAGGTGCTGATGTAATAGTCAAAGGAACCACAACCGGTACCTCTACTGACTTTGATGGTAATTTTACCTTAGAAACTAGTGATAAAGCAGGAGCAATTACTGTTAGCTTTATGGGTTACAACACTAGAACCTTATCTTTTAGCGGTACGACTAAATTTGGATCTATCCAATTAAATCCGGCTGCTGAATCTTTATCAGAAGTAGTGATTGTCGGTGTGGCCGATATTGCCAAAGACAGAGAAACACCTGTTGCAGCATCTACTATTAAAGCTACAGAGATTGTGGAAAGGTTAGGTTCTCAAGAACTTCCTGAATTATTAAATGCGACTCCTTCAGTATATGCCACTAAACAAGGTGGTGGATATGGAGATGCCCGTATCAATGTTCGAGGGTTTAGTAGTAGAAACGTTGCTGTTATGATAAATGGTATGCCTGTTAACGATATGGAAAACTCTAAAGTATACTGGAGTAATTGGTCAGGTTTATCCGATGTTACCACTGCAATGCAAGTACAACGTGGTTTGGGTTCTTCCAAACTAGCCATTTCATCTGTTGGTGGTACTATAAATGTATTGACTAAAACATCAGATGCCCGTGAAGGTGGAAATTTCACTGCGACTTATGGCAATGATAACTTTCTTAAAGTATCGGGAGCTTACTCAACCGGTTTATTAGATAGTGGGTTGTCTGCCTCTGTATTGTTAAGTCAATTTCAGGGAGATGGCTATGTTGATGGAACCAGTTTTAAAGGAAATACTTATTTTATAGGCTTTGGATACGAAATCAATGATAAACATTCTGTAATGTTTACCGCAACAGGTGCACCACAATGGCATAATCAACGCTATGAAACAATTCCTATTAAAGAGTATATTGAACGAAGTAATGAAAATGGAGTCCCTAATATAAAATATAATAACCAATGGGGATATTATAAAGGTGAAGTTTACAGTTTCAGAAAGAACTATTATCATAAGCCCATTGCTTCTATAAATTGGGATTGGAAATTTAACGATGCTTCTAACCTTTCTACCGTGTTATACGGCTCTTGGGGTCGTGGTGGTGGAACCGGACCTATTGGTAAAATTCATGGCGAAAATTGGAACAGCCCTGTTTTTAAAGATCCAAATGGTTTAATCCGTTTTGATGATATTGAATCATGGAATACAGGAGGAATTGTACCTGATTTCGGTGCTCCTAGAAATGATATTGATATTAATGGACATTACACCAATGGTTGGTGGACCGGTCTTACTAGAAGAGCTAGTGTCAATTCTCACAACTGGTATGGAATCGTATCTAACTTTCACCATGATGTAAATGATAATTTTGGTTATGATTTTGGTGTAGACGCACGTACTTATAAGGGTATACATTACAGAGTAGTCAATAATCCTTTTGGAGCAAACTATTTTGAAGACGCTTTCTTTATCAGTAATCCAAATCCGATTTTGGATACTTGGGTAGAAGCAAAACCCGATTGGAATCCTTTCGTTGACATTACAACACAACAAAAATTCAATTACTACAACGATGGTAAAGTTGACTGGTTAGGTGGTTTTGGACAAATTGAATATAAAAATGAATTTATATCCACTTTCTTGCAGTTTGGAATTTCTAATAAATCATACCAACGTGTTGATTATTTTAACTATGCAGATGATGATCCGAATCAAACTTCTCCCTGGATTAATTTCTTAGGTGGTAATGTAAAAACAGGTGTTAACTTAAACCTTAGTGAACATCACAATATTTTTGCTAATGCAGGTTATTACTCAAAGGCGCCTGAATTTGGTGCGAACTATCTAAATTATAAGAATGATATAAACGAAGGTCTGAGTAATGAAAAAGTAATGAGTTTTGAGTTTGGCTATGGTTATCGTTCTGAAAGGGCGACATTCAATATGAATATCTATAGAACACAATGGGATAATCGTCTTGAATTTATGAAATATAGAAATGTAGACCACATAAAAGTTCATGGTAATGTACTTGGCGTATCCGAAACACATATGGGAATTGAAGGTGATTTAAGATACCGTCCTACGGAAAATATAACCATTAAGGCAATGTCATCTATAGGTAATTGGAAATATAATGGGGATGCTGATGGACAAATGTTTGATGAAAATAATGTTTTTGTTGAAGATGCTCATTTATACTTAAATAATGTCAAAGTTGGTAATGCAGCACAATTTACTGCTCGCTTAGGACTGGATTGGAATGTATTTAAAGATTTTACGTTTGACATAGAACAATTCTTTGTCGATAAGTTGTATTCAAAACTTGATGCGCGTAACTTATCGTCACCTAACAATAGTGGTTCTCTAAGATTACCCGCTTATTCTCTAGTTAATTCTGGAATTTCCTATAAATTTAAGTTAGGTGAATCTATGGGACTTAAGTTGCGTGTCAATGTTAATAATGTTGCTGATCAAATATATATTTCTGAATCTAATTCAAATATCCAAGCTACAGGAAGTAGTGAGACTTGGAATGGAGTTGATGTTAGAAATGAAGTATGGTTTGGTGCAGGTAGAACTTGGAATGTTTCAGCACGTTTTAATTTCTAATGAGATAAACAATTTCTTATCATAAAAAAGCCTCTACATTTTGTAGAGGTTTTTTTATACACAAATTTAGAGTACATTTGCCACAATTAACTAATCACTAACTAACAAACTATGATACTACAACTCCACTCCTACTGGGCCATTTTAACACTGGCTATTTTACTATTTGGGGTTATTAATTTTACGGCTGCGTATTTAAAGAAAAGAGACTATAAGACACAAGACCTACGTATATCGTTATTTGTACTAATCTTTGCACATATTCAACTCCTTATTGGATTAGCCTATTACTTTACCTCGCCGGCTTATAAACATCTCAAAGAAATCGGGATGAGTGCCGGAATGAAAGATGCCCATCTGCGAATGCTTACTATAGAACATCCTATTACGATGATTCTTGCAATCGTACTGATTACTATTGGATTTTCCAGACATAAAAAGAAAAAAACCTCACAAAAAACCTTTCAAACCTTGGCAATATACTATGGCTTGGCACTTATCTTGATCTTGAGTAGAATCCCTTGGGGTCAATGGTTTGAAGCATAATATTGAATTCTAATCAACATTGATACTTGGTTAAATTAAGAATTCTGAATCCGTACAAAAAAAGTCGAAATCCATAAAAATTCATACTGAAAATCAAATAACAAAAAATTGATTAGAAAATCAACAAACAATTTGCTGTTTTTATAAATTAAACGTAATTTTGCGTTTCTAAATTGGACCCATAGCTCAGTTGGTTAGAGCACCTGACTCATAATCAGGTGGTCCCAGGTTCGAGCCCTGGTGGGTCCACTTTTTTTATAAAAAGGAATGATAATCATGTGGTTTTCTCATTTCTACCATATTTTTTGAATACAAAAAGGCGGTATATTGATAAAAACTGTATATTTGTTCTTAGTAAAGCAAACTAATAAGTATTGTGAACACACCCATTAAGAAATATATTGTACTATTTTTGTTCTTTATGACAAATATGTTTCTGTTTGCGCAGACAACACCTCCTCCACCCAATCCGCCCCCACCGGGACTTCCTATTGATGGTGGCATATTACTAGTAGGTTTACTGGGAATTTTATACGGCATTAGGGGCAAAAAAAATTGATTATTGCTTTTCACCATTTTTCTTAACGCTGTTTCTTGAAATAAACGTACTTTTACAAAGTGATTTATTATTGATAATCTATGGACGTACCAAAAAAGATTCGTGTAGGTATTAGTGTAGGAGATACCAATGGAATAGGCATTGAAATTATACTCAAAACCTTTGCCGATAAGAGGATGTTTGACTTTTGCACACCGGTCATCTACGCTTCTAATAAGACCATTACCACCCATAAAAGTTTTATAAAATCAACGATAGCTATACAACGTATTCACTCCATTGACAAAATTATTCATGGGAAGCTCAACCTGATTCAAGCTTGGAATGAAGACAATCCTATAGAGATAGGGAAAGCGACCAAACAAGGAGGACATTTTGCCTTTGTTTCTTTGGAAAAAGCCGTTCTTGACCTAAAACAAGAAAAAATAGATGTATTGGTAACGGCTCCTATCAACAAACAAACCATTCAATCAGATGCTTTTAATTTTCCGGGACACACCGAATATCTGGAAAGCAAACTAGAAGGAAATGCCTTAATGATCTTGATGTCCGGATCATTGAAAGTAGCTTTATTAACCGGTCATATTCCCATTCATAAAGTTAGTGAAACCATCACACCTGAATTAATTCATAAAAAGATAAACCTTCTTTACCATACTTTAAGAGAGGATTTTAGTATCAACAAACCTAAAATTGCCGTATTGAGCATCAACCCCCATGCGGGTGACCAAGGACTCATTGGCAAAGAAGATGAAACCATTATGAAACCTAGCATTGAAAATCTCCAAAAAGAAGGAAAACTAGTGTATGGACCCTATGCGGCCGATAGTTTTTTTGGGAGTAATACATACCGCGGATTTGATGCCGTCATGGCCGCCTACCACGATCAAGGGCTCACCGCTTTTAAGACATTGGCATTTGGCAAAGGAGTTAATTACACCGCCGGTTTAGATAGCATACGGACTTCACCCGATCATGGAACCGCTTTTGACATAGCCGGAAAAAACATAGCCGATCCTTCTTCTTTTAAAGAAGCCGTATTTACAGCTATTTCCATTTACAAAACAAGACTTCAAAACAAAGAATTGAAAGCCCATGCACTGTCATAAAACAGTTCTTTGGCAAATCTAAAGAATAATATTTTCAACCAAATAGCTTGTTTTACAGATATTTTGTTAAATTTGCAGGCTCAAAATGATAAGCCGGATGGATGCGTTACAAGAATATAATATACCATTTGTTGGATTAAAACTTGGAAAACATCATTTTCATTATCATATTGATGACAGGTTCTTTACAACTTACAAATACCACGATTTTAACAAGATAGATTGTGAGGTTGCTATATCTTTCACCAAGAAATCAACTTTATTAGAACTGATTTTTTCAATTAAAGGAAAGGTATCGCTCAACTGTGATACGACAAATGAACCTTATGAACAATTGATTACCAACACATTTAATCTAATTGTGAAATTCGGTGAATTCTTTAACGATGACGACGATGAAGTATTAATTCTTCCTCACACCGCCTATCAAGTGAATGTTTCACAGTATATTTATGAAACGATCGTATTGGCTTTACCGATAAAAAGGGAACACCCCGGAATAAAAGACGGAACTTTACAATCGAAGGTATTGGATAAGCTTAGAGAACTGGAAGTAAAAAAGACAAAACAAAGAGACCCCAGGTGGGATAAACTAAACGAATTATTAACATCGAAAAAAGAGTAAAATGGCACATCCTAAGAGAAAAATTTCGAAACAAAGAAGAGACAAAAGAAGAACACATTACAAAGCAACTGCTCCTCAAATAGCAACTGACTCCACTACAGGTGAGGCACATTTATTTCATCGTGCACATTGGCATGAAGGAAAATTGTACTACCGAGGTCAGGTACTGATTGATGCGGTTGAAACAGAATAGTTCTAAACTTATTATTTTATAAAAAACTCTCTTTTGGGAGTTTTTTTTGCATAAAAACGTTTTTTTTGACTAAAATTGACAAAAAACAAGCCTTTTTATCAAAATATTGTTTTACTTTGTCAGCACATTTTTTACAGAAAAAAACTGTAAATTTTTAAATTAACGACCAAATGACGCAAATCAAAGCTGCAATTACTGCAGTAGGAAAATACCTTCCGGACTATATTCTAACCAATGCTGAGTTAGAAACTATGGTTGACACCAATGATGAATGGATTGTTTCCCGGACAGGAATCAAAGAAAGACGTATATTAAAAGGTGCCGGAAAAGGAACCTCTTATATGGCTATCAGAGCAGCAAAAGATCTGCTTCAAAAATCCAATACAGACCCCAAAGATATAGAACTGGTCATTGTAGCTACAGCAACTCCCGATATGCAAGCGGCTTCTACTGCTGCCTATACCGCTACGCAAATAGGTGCGGTTAACGCATTTTCATTTGACCAAATCTCAGCTTGTTCCAGTTTCCTGTTTGCAATGTCAACAGCTGCCAGCTATATTGAATCCGGTAAATACAAAAAAGTATTACTAATCGGTGCCGATAAAAACTCGTCTATGATTGATTATACAGACAGAGCTACTTGTATCATCTTTGGAGATGGTGCCGGTGCGGTACTCTTTGAACCTAATAAAGAGGGCTTTGGGCTACAAGACGAAGTATTGCAAACAGATGGCAAGGGTCGTGAATTTTTACAAGTTGCTGCCGGTGGCTCACAACTTCCCGCCTCTTTTGAAACGATAAAAAACAAACAACATTATGTATTTCAGGACGGGAGAACCGTCTTTAAATACGCCGTTTCTAAAATGGCTGAAGTAGCCGATAAAATTGTAGCACGAAACCACTTGACCAAAGAATCAATAGATTGGCTCGCAGCGCATCAAGCCAACAAACGAATTATTGATGCAACAGCCCGACGTATTGGATTGGATGAAAAACAAGTGATGATCAATATCCAAAAATACGGTAATACAACCTCAGCAACGCTCCCTTTGTTATTAAATGACTATGAAGCACAATTAAAAAAAGGAGATCAAATAATTTTTGCAGCCTTTGGCGGTGGTTTCTCTTGGGGAGCTATTTACCTAACCTGGGCTTATAACTCTAATTAACTAACCTAATACCCTATTATTATGGAATTAAAAGATATTCAAAACCTGATTAAATTTGTTGCTAAGACCGGCGTCAATGAGGTAAAACTCGAAATGAAAGATTTTAAAATCAGTATTCGTTCCGGCGCCAAAGAAACCACTATCGTACAATCAGCTGTACCGGCACAAGCCGTTGTTCCCAGCACACCGGCGGTCGAAGTTCCTGCCAGTTCGGCTAGTGACAATACTGCTAAAGAAGAAGATACTAGTAAATACCTGACCATCACCTCTCCTATCATTGGAACATTTTACAGAAAACCGGCTCCGGATAAGCCTAACTTTGTAAATGTAGGAGACGAGGTTCAAAATGAATCTATTGTATGTATCGTAGAAGCGATGAAGTTATTCAACGAAATTGAAGCTGAAGTTTCCGGAAAGATTGTAAAAGTATTGGTAGACGATGCCAGTCCGGTAGAATTTGGACAACCGCTATTTTTAGTAGATCCATCTTAGTTCTCTAATTACCCAATTAAAAACTATGAATTCTTTTACGGAATTCTGAATTATTAATCACTTAATTAGTCAACTATGTTTAAAAAAATATTAATAGCCAATCGTGGTGAAATAGCTTTGAGAATTATACGTACTTGCAAAGAAATAGGCGTAAAATCAGTGGCGGTCTATTCTACAGCCGATGAAGAAAGCCTTCATGTAAAATATGCTGATGAAGCGGTTTGCATAGGACCTCCGGCTAGTAATGAATCGTATCTTAAGATGCCTAATATCATTGCAGCAGCAGAAATCACCAATGCCGATGCCATTCATCCCGGATATGGATTCTTGGCTGAAAATGCCAAATTTTCAAAACTTTGTGAAGAACACGGAATCAAATTTATAGGCGCTTCTGCCGATATGATTGCCAAAATGGGAGACAAAGCTTCTGCCATAGCCACTATGAAAGAAGCCGGAGTTCCTACAGTTCCGGGATCCAATGGTATTGTTCCTACTTTTGAAGAGGCGCAAAAAATCGCATTGGAAATAGGTTATCCTGTCATGCTAAAAGCTACTGCCGGTGGCGGTGGTAAAGGAATGCGTGCTGTTTGGAATGAAGAAGATTTATTAGATGCTTGGGAGGGAGCCCGTATGGAATCTAAAGCAGCCTTTGGTAATGATGATATGTACATAGAAAAACTTATCGAAGACCCCAGACATATTGAAATTCAAATTATCGGAGATTCTACCGGTCGTGCTTGTCATTTATCCGAAAGAGATTGTTCCGTTCAAAGACGGCATCAAAAATTGGTCGAAGAAGCACCTTCACCTTTTATGACCCCCAGTCTTCGTAAAAAAATGGGCGAAGCAGCTGTTTTAGCTGCCGAATATATAAAATATGAAGGTGCCGGAACCGTTGAATTTCTCGTCGATAAGCACAAGAATTTCTACTTTATGGAAATGAATACCCGTATTCAAGTAGAACATCCCATTACAGAACAAGTAATTGTAAATTACGATTTAATTTACGAACAGATAAAAGTGGCAGCAGGTATTCCTATTCTCGGGAAAAACTACTTTCCTAAAATGCACGCTATCGAATGTAGAATAAATGCCGAAGATCCTTACAATGATTTCAGACCCAGCCCGGGAGTAATCAAAATACTTCATATGCCGGGTGGACATGGAGTACGTGTAGACACTCATGTATATGCCGGTTATACTATTCCGCCTAATTATGATTCGATGATTGCCAAACTAATTGTTACGGCAGATACCCGAAAGGATGCCATCTGTAAAATGAAACGTGCACTGGAAGAATTTACCATTGAAGGAGTTAAAACAACTATTCCTTTTCATCTAAAACTAATGGATCATCCCGATTTTGTTTCGGGAAATTATACCACCAAGTTGATGGAAACTTTTGATATGAATGAATAATAAAAAAAAGCGAGAATGTATCTCGCTTTTTTTATATATTTACTTTTCACAAACAAGCAATGCATAAAAAAGAATTACATATTGATGGAATTGATAAAATAATCCTAAAAAGCCTGATGAAAGATGCCAGAGCGCCCATTCTGGGTATTGCCAGAGAAGTAGGCATCTCAGGAGCGGCTATCCATCAACGC
>CAYNFJ010000020.1:0-24016 GCA_964396505.1 uncultured Polaribacter sp.
TCTTTTTCTGATATTATCATACGATGGTATGCCCATCACAAGCGGGATTTACCTTGGAGAACCACCAAAAATCCGTATCGTGTATGGTTATCCGAAATCATCTTACAACAGACTAGAGTAGCACAAGGATTACCTTATTTTCGGGCTTTTACATCGCAGTTTCCTACGGTACAAGATTTGGCAAATGCATCAGAACAAGAGGTGTTGAAGCTATGGCAGGGTTTGGGCTATTATTCGCGAGCCAGAAATTTGCATACCACAGCTCAATATATTGTAGCAGAATTAAATGGAGTTTTTCCAAGAACCTATCAGGAATTACTCCAATTAAAAGGAGTGGGAGATTATACGGCATCGGCTATTGCATCGTTTTGTTACAACGAGGTAACTGCCACAGTAGATGGAAATGTGTACCGTGTGCTAGCCCGTTTTTTTGGAATAACTACACCGGTTAATTCCGCTTTAGCTAAGAAAGAGTTTAAACAATTGGCGCAGACATTGATAGATGTATCCCGGCCTGCTGTGTTTAATCAAGCGATTATGGAATTTGGTGCTTTGCAATGTACACCACAATTGCCTGATTGCGATTCCTGTCCTCTGTCTCATGCGTGTGTGGCATTGCAACAAAATAAAGTAAACCTATTGCCCAAAAAGGATAGAAAAATAAAAATTCGTAAAAGGTATTTTAATTATTTGGTTCTGCTAACAGATGCGGGTGAAACAGTTATGCAACAACGTATTGGGAAAGGAATATGGCAAAATTTATATGAATTTCCTTTAATTGAAACGCCTGATGAAATACAGGTAAAGGAATTGTTACAAGAGCCTTCTTTTGTAAAGTTTGTAAACGGTCAAGATTTTTCAATTCAATTACTCAATCCGAAAACGACTGTACATAAATTATCACATCAGCATTTGTATATCAAATTTTGGTTGATCAAATTGCAAAAATGGGAGGGAAATACAATCTCTTGGAAACAAGCTCTTCATTTGCCGTCACCTATTGTAATCCATACATTTATTGAAAATTTTAAAAAGAATTAATTTCAGTTGTGATTTAATTGTCAAGTAATCGTATTATTTAGTAACTTTGACCGAATCAAAAAAAATAATAATATGAATGGCACATTAAACAAAGTAATGCTGATAGGACATTTGGGAGATGAGGTGAAAATGCACTTTTTTGAAGGTGGGAATTCTATTGGACGTTTTCCTCTAGCGACCAATGAAAGCTATACGAATAAAGACGGAGAACGCATTACAACAACAGAATGGCACAATATTGTAGTGCGTAACAAATTGGCAGAGACTTGTGAAAAATATTTGACCAAGGGTGATAAAATATATTGTGAAGGCAGGATAAAAACCCGCCAATGGACGGGCGAAGACGGACAGACACGCTATACTACAGAAATTCACGTACGAGAGTTGACCTTTTTGAGTAATAAAAAGAATGAAATTCGTCAAGAACCTTCACCGACTGATTCTGTAAAAGAAATACCCAATTCTCCTGCAAAAAACGTTGAAGACGAAGCAGATGATTTACCGTTTTAACACACTAAAATAATACGGCAAACGTTTGTACATCTTTATAAAACCGGTATATGTCAAATAATCGAATGCTACAATATCTTGCGTTGGGACTCTTGTTATGGATAGGGTGGAGTGTAAGCGCTTGTAAAGAGGCGTCTTATCCCAAACCCAAATCATATCTATACTTGGCATATCCCGTTGCCGAGTATCATCAATTTAAAAATAACTGTCCGTATTCTTTTGCTGTTTCCAAAGAGAGTACCATAAAATTTGAACCCGGTTGTAAAGCGGAGATAGTATATCCTAAATTAAGAGCAACCGTATTTATTACCTATAAACGTATTCATAATAATTTGAAAGAATTATTAAGTGATGCGGATAAATTGACTACCAAACACACCATAAAAGCCGATGCTATTATTCCATATCCTTATGAAAACAAAGCACAAAAAGTGTATGGGACCTTGTTTGAAGTACAGGGTGAAAGTGCCTCTAATGTGCAATTTCACGTAACGGATAGCCTGCATCATGTATTAACCGCTGCTTTATATTTCGATGTGCGCCCCAATTATGACTCGATCTTTCCGGCTGTGGATTATATTAAGAATGATATGATGAAAATGATGGAAACTCTAGCGTGGAAAAATTAGCAGTGAAGTCTTAAACTAAGATTTATGCTGACTATTCATTAAACTTTTTATTCTTGATATTAATCGGGGAATTACAAGTATAAGCATTCCGATAATCAACAAAAAACAACAGCCTTTTTTGAAGATGGAATTTGAATCATTATATATGATTCGAATTGCCCATATAGCAATAAATGGAAATATTATACTAACTCTGGATAATAGTTTATTTTTCAATTTTTTATATCATTTTATATTAAAGATTCTTCTGTCATTTCTTTAGGTTTAGGAATATCCAATATATCCAATAATGTCGGTGCTATATTGGCTAACTTACCGCTGTGAATGTATTTCCGGTCCGGATCCACCAAGATTAGTGGTACCGGATTAGTAGAATGTGCCGTATTGGGACTGCCATCGGGATTTACCATACATTCTGCATTGCCGTGATCGGCTATAATAATGCTGGTGTACCCGTTTTGAAGGCCGGTTTCTACAATGTCTTTCAGACAAGTATCGACTGTTTCGGCTGCTTTTACTGCTGCTTCAAACACGCCGGTATGCCCAACCATATCGCCATTGGCGAAATTTAATACAATCAAATCGGCGGTTTTATTTTTCAGTTCTGGAAGTAGTTTATCGCGTACTTCATAAGCACTCATTTCGGGTTTTAAATCATAAGTAGCGACTTTGGGTGAATTGACCAAAATACGTTTTTCGCCTTTAAAGGGTTTTTCCCTGCCACCGGAAAAAAAGAAGGTGACGTGGGCATATTTTTCAGTTTCCGCAATACGAATCTGTTTTTTACCATATTCGGCTACGATTTCTCCCAAGGTATGTTTTAGGTTTTCTTTGTCAAAAACAACGTGAATATTTTTAAAATTTGCATCGTAATTGGTCATCGTGACAAAGTATAAGGGTAGGGTGTGCATACCATATTCTGGAAAATCTTGTTGTGTAAGCACTTCGGTGAGCTCACGGCCCCGGTCAGTACGGAAGTTAAAAAATACCACGACATCTCCTTGCTCTATTTTGGTCAACGCCTGCTTGTTTTTATCACAAACCAATGTAGGGGCTACAAATTCATCGGTAATTCCTTCAGCATAACTCGCTTCAACGGCTTGTACCGGTTGAGTGGTTTTATGTCCTTTGGCGTGTACCAATAAATCATAGGCTTTCCGGACTCGATCCCATCGTTTATCCCTATCCATAGCATAATACCGGCCAATAATACTGGCTAATTGAGTATGCGTGTTTTCTGTAAATGAAAGGATATCTTGAACAAAATCTTTACCTGATTTGGGATCTACGTCTCGACCGTCTAAAAAAGCGTGAATAAAACCGGGTAATTGGTAGGAATCGGCTATTTTTATCAGCGCTTTCAGATGTTTGATATGCGAGTGTACTCCACCGTCTGATAGCAAGCCTAAAAAATGGACTTTTTTATGATTTTTTTGGGCGTATGTAAAGGCATCTTTTAGGGTTTTTTCTGAAGCCAATGTATGGTCATCAATGGCTTTGTTGATCCTTACAAAATCTTGATAAACCACACGTCCGGCTCCTAAATTCATATGACCTACTTCAGAATTTCCCATTTGACCGTCGGGCAAGCCCACATCCAGTCCCGAGGTTTTTAGGCTGGCATGTGCATAATGCTGATTGAGATAATCCAAGTAGGGTGTATCTGCTTGCGCAATGGCTGAAACTTTGGGGTTTTGCGTCATTCCCCAACCGTCTAAGATGATGAGTATCGCTTTGTGGTTCATGGTTTTTAGATTAGAAATAGCGTGTCAAAGGACTGCGCTATGCAGTTAGCGTGGCAAATTTAGTGTAATTATCCAATACAAACACAAAACAGGATGCTATTATCTCGGCAAATACACTACTTTTTTAGTGTCAAAAAAATCTTCCGTAAAATAATTGCTTAGATTGTAAATGACCGCTTTTGGAAAAGGGGCGAGTTCTTGGGTCAAATCACCGCCTTTGAGATACAAAATTCCGTTGGCTAGATGATGTTTTGATTGCGATTTTATTTTCCCTTGTGTCCAGCGGGTAAAAGCATCCATTCTCGCTACGGCACGGCTGATGATAAAATCATATTGTCCTGCCAAATCCTCAACACGTTTGTGGTGCGTAGTTACATTATCCAATTGCAAACCTTGGACTACTTCACGCACTACTTTTATTTTTTTTCCGATAGAATCTACCAAGGTAAAATGAGTATCCGGAAAAAGAATAGCCAAGGGAATGCCCGGGAATCCACCACCGGTTCCTACATCCAATATTTGGGTGCCGGGTAAAAACCGGATTACTTTGGCAATACCCAATGAATGCAATACGTGTCGTAAATACAATTCATCAATATCTTTGCGAGATACCACGTTGATTTTCAGATTCCAATCGGCGTACAAATCTTGCAATGCGACAAATTGGGCTATTTGTTTTGTAGTTAAATCAGGAAAATAGGTGTGTATTTTTTTCATCTGGGCAAAGATAAGTGTATTTTGGGATATAAAATAATCCCATTTTGTCCTTTACAATTTAGAATTTAGTCTTATTTTCGTGCTTTTAATTTGTTATAGATTATTTATGGCTCAGCAACTTTCCGAACGTATTAAAAGTTTACCGGTTTCTCAAACGCTTTCTATGGCAGCCAAAGCCAGAGAATTGAAATCACAAGGAATAGATATCATCAGTTTAAGTCTGGGAGAACCCGATTTTAATACCCCCGATTTTATCAAAGAAGCAGCCAAACGCGCCATAGATGAAAATTACAATTCTTATACGCCGGTCGATGGTTATTTGGAGACAAGAGAAGCTGTTTGCCGAAAATTTCGTCGGGACAATAATCTCATCTATACTCCCGATCAGATTGTTGTTTCTACCGGAGCTAAGCAAGCATTGGCCAATGTGGCTATGGTCTTGTTAAATCCCGGAGACGAAGCACTATTACCCGCTCCTTATTGGGTGAGTTACGAAGCAATTATTAAATTATGCGAGGCAGTTCCGGTTCCGATTTCTACCGATATAGCACAAGGTTTTAAAATTACACCTCAGCAATTGGAAGCGGCAATTACGCCCAAGACTAAGTTGGTTTTTTTAAATTCTCCCAGTAATCCCAGCGGGGCGGTTTACAGTCAAGCAGAATTGAGAGCCCTAGCCGATGTATTAGTAAAATATCCGGATATTTATGTGATATCCGATGAAATATACGAACATATTCTGTATGAAGGAAAAGCCTTTAGTATGGCTGCCTTTGCTGATATGTATGAACGTACCATAACAGTCAATGGACTCTCCAAAGCGTTTGCTATGACAGGTTGGCGTCTGGGTTATATTGGTGCACCCAAATGGATTGCACAAGCTTGTACTAAAATGCAAGGACAAATAACTTCCGGAACCAATTGTATTACGCAACGTGCTGCCATAATCGCTCTGGATGCACCGGTTTCTAAGATTCAATATATGATCGATGAATTTAAAGAACGCCGGGATTTGGTATTCGATTTATTGAATGAAATGGAGGGATTTATTGTAGAAAAATCAGCCGGAGCTTTTTATTTCTTTCCGGATATTTCTTATTATTTTGGTAAAACCCTTCAAGGTCATTTGATTCGTAACGCTACTGATTTTTCCAATTATTTGTTAGAGAAAGCCCATGTGGCTACCGTAACCGGTGATGCTTTTGGAGCACCCAAGTGTTTGCGATTGTCTTTTGCAACATCCAAAGCATTATTGATAGAAGCACTGAAGCGAATAAAGGCGGTTTTAGCTTAAATTTCGTATCAGTACAAATTTATTATTCTCTCGATTTTCCGAGAGCTAAATTTTAGGTTGATCTCAGATTTACAAAATAACTCAAGGTTTATCGTTGTTCCAATCTTCTGTAAATCAGATGATTTTCCTTGTAGAGCTGTAGTAAGTTGATCAAGGCTTCAATCAGATCTTTGGTTTCCAACAAAATGCCAAAATAGAGTGCGGTATTTCGTTTGCTACTCTCTTCAGATCGTATTCTAGCCACTTGTTTATCCAATAAATCAGATACCTGTTCTGCCAATTCTTGTTTGGATTCAATAATAGCTTGAATATTGGTAAAAGTATTAGTGTCAAAATCATTTTCTATTTTTTTAAGTAGTGATTTTAACTCGGTATTGATCATTTTTAAATCTTCTGCTTGTGATTTTTTCAGATTCTTATGATTGTTATTGACGTGATTGTAACTGGTTGTGGATATAAATTCAATAGATTGTGCAATATCTTGCAGATAGCCCAATACCAATATGTAAAAACGGCTGGCTTTTACCGAAGAATCATCCAAAGATTTTATAAAATAGAATACATCATTCTGCAGTTCTTGTATTTCTTCATTGAGTTTTCGCACGTGTTTATCGGTTTTGGAGAGTTTGTTTAAATCATGCGCCGATAAATCAACTACTACATTGTTATAGAGTTTATGAACCCGTTTAACTACTTCAGAGATATGATTGGAACTTTCGTCCATCACCTCATTTACGGTCAGTAATTCAGCTCTTTTTCTGAATTGTTTCTCTTGAAGTTCTTTTGATTTTTTTCGGTGTTTCAATGCGCTTTTGATCAATAGAAAAGCGGCGATGGATAGTAGTATCACAACAGCTAAGGTGCCACCGTGATAGATGATATATGCAAATAATGCCGAAACAGTAAAAGCCGAGATGGCTGTTAAAAACCAACCCCCAATTACGTTAAATACTCCGGCAACTCTAAACACGGCACTCTCACGACCCCATGCTCTATCGGACAAAGACGTACCCATAGCTACCATAAAAGTGACATAGGTAGTTGATAATGGAAGATGCATAGAAGTTCCTATTGAGATAAGAATACCGGCTACAAAAAGATTTACTGAAGCCCGTACCGCATCAAATGCGGGTAATTCATAAATCTTATCCTTAGGCAGTTCAATAATAGGACGTTGAAATTTTGAGTCTATATATTGAAGCGTGCTTTTGGGGACTATTTTGGTCAATAAGGTGTTAAATGAGATGGCAGCACGTACTACAGAACGGGAAATTACATTGGATTGGAATTTTTCATGACCTTCTCCTTGTCGTGCCAAATTAATACCGGTTTCAATGACCGTTTTTGCTTTTTTGGAAAACCAAAGAGTGATAACCATAATCGTTCCGGCAAGTAATAGTAAGAGGGTGTTTGATTCTACTTTAGCAGCCAAAAATCCCATTTTTAAAGTAGTAGGATCCGGTGAACCCAGATGAATCCATTTTTGGTAAGAGTTCAATGCCGCCATAGGAACTCCTATAAAATTGACCAAATCATTCCCGGAAAACGCCAATGCTAAAGAAAAAGTACCAATTGCAATGATAAATTTCAGGATATTAAGCTTGAAAACACTGACCATTAACTGTGATAGCAAAGTCCATCCTACAAAACCGTAAACAAGTATCTGAAAGGTCTTACCGGCGACATAGGGTTTGATGGAATCAGCATAAAAAGGAGTGCCTTTTAAACCTTTTATAATAATAAAGTAAGTAATCGCTGTGATGGCAACACCTCCAAAGATAGCGTGAATATAGCTTTTTCTTTTTTCTATATGAAAGGAATATAATAAACGGGAAAAAAATTGTACAAATGCTCCTACAGTAAAAGCGACAATTACCGAGAGTAAAATCCCAAAAATAATAAATAGTGCGGTGGCGGTATTGATATATTTGCTGAGATTAACAATCGTTTCGTTATCGGTGTTTGATATTTTTATCAACGCCATAGCAACGGCAGCTCCCAATAACTCAAATACAATAGAAACTGTGGTAGAAGTAGGCATTCCCAGACTATTGAACACATCTAATAATAATATGTCGGTAATCATAACCGCCATAAAAATATACATAATCTCATTAAAATAGAACTCGCCCGGATTAAAAATACCTTTTCGTGCCACTTCCATCATACCACTGGAAGTAATGGCACCCAAGAGCACCCCAACACTGGCAATAATCATAATGTTTTTGATCGAAATAACTTTAGATCCAATAGCAGAGTTAAGAAAATTAACGGCATCGTTACTCACCCCAACAACCAAATCTACAATGGCTAAAACAATTAATGCTATCAGCATAAAAAGATATATATTTCCCATGTGTGTTCAATTAAATTATAGTACAAATTTATTAACTGTAATGTTACCACAATGTTACCAAATTAACAAAAGCTGCAAAAGGTTGCTTATTTAACTTGAATAGATGTTTTTAGCTGAAGTCAAACACGTATTTAAGGCGGCATAGGTCCGGTAAAACTCAAACAAGGATTCTTTCCTGTAAAACAAGCATCTGAAACCCTTGATTGCAATGATAGAACCTTTGTTGTGTCCTGAATTTGGAATTCTACTAATGCGGTTTTCCACCAATTTTTATAACAGGCTTTTCCCTTACTTACTATGGCAGATTCTTTGTTTGTCTTTTGGAAATACTGCTTATAAAAAGCTTTAAAAGTAGTGTCCTTAAACTTTTCTTTAATAATATAATGAGCCGGTTTCAGGTAAAATTTAGACCTGCCTAATGAGTCGGTTGTAAAAGTGCTTTTTTCTTTTGTGTCAAGATTTACTAAGATAAAAGTACCCCTCTCAGGGCTATTTCGGTTCCGTTGTTCTTCAGTGGGGGTGATCCCACCGCAATGCGGATAATAACGGGTTATTTGGTATATAAAATTGTATTTTTCACCTGGTTTTTTTATTGGTTTAACTACCGTCTTATGTTGTTTTACACCGCTTCCACAACTTATAAATAAAAAACCGAGTAAATAAAGAATTCGATACATTTTTCTATTAGGTTTTACAATAAATATTTCAAAATAATTCATTCAAGATATATGGTCCAAAAATAGTATTTTTCAGGTATGATTAAAATTTTCATTATTTTATATACACAGTTTCATAAAAAACTTGTACATTTACGCTTTCACTAATTATTAATCCAAAAAATCAAAAAATTATGTCAGTAATGAAAGTTATCGAAATTATGGCCGACTCTGATAAGAGTTGGGAAGATGCCACTAATAATGCAGTTTCTCACGCTGCTAAAAGTATTAAACACATCAAATCAGCTTTTGTACAATCTCAAAGTGTGGTTGTAAAAGACGGTGGGGTACAGAGCTACAGAGTTAATGTGAAGATTACATTTGAGGTTAAATAATCAAAGAATTTTTTTTATAGACGTCTTGATTGTTCAAGGCGTTTTTTTTTGCTCAATAAATAAACATACTTTTGTAGGCAAACACTAACTAATCTATGTATCTAAAACAACTACTACTAATCGGCTTGCTCTCATTCGTGGGATGTAATAGCCAAAACACACCGACTACCATGCTTACAGAACACAAATATACCAATGATTTAATTCATGAAACCAGTCCTTATCTATTGCAACACGCACATAATCCGGTGCAATGGCATGCGTGGAATAAAGAAACCTTAGCACGTGCTAAAAAGGAACATAAAATGCTATTGATTTCTATTGGTTATGCGGCCTGCCATTGGTGTCATGTCATGGAACATGAAAGTTTTGAAGATGAAAAAGTAGCTGCATTGATGAATGCGAATTTTATTTGTATAAAAGTAGATAGAGAAGAGCGACCGGATGTGGATCAGGTCTATATGGATGCGGTACAATTATTGACCGGTAGGGGTGGTTGGCCTTTAAATTGTGTTGCTTTACCCGATGCGCGTCCTTTTTGGGGCGGCACCTATTTTCCTAAAGAGAAATGGATGAATGTCCTGACGGAAATTTCAAATTTATGGGAAAGTAATCCCGATAAAATTCAAGAATATGCCAGCCAACTTACGCAAGGCATAAAGGACAATGCCTTAATACAAGCCGGAACTACGGCTAAAGATTTTTCAAATAAAGAGTTGTCTGCCATAGTTGGAAAATGGAAACAATCATTTGATACAGAATGGGGAGGGCTGAACAGAGCGCCTAAATTTCCTATGCCTAATAACTACCATTTCTTATTGCGATATGCTGTCCAATCGGATGATAAGGAGTTGTTGACTTATGTCAATACCACGCTGACCAAAATGGCTTATGGCGGAATGTACGATCATGTGGGTGGTGGTTTCTCCCGATATGCTACTGATAGCTATTGGCATATTCCTCATTTTGAAAAAATGCTTTATGACAATGCGCAATTAGTCAGTTTATATGCTGATGCGTATCTGGTAACTAAAAATGATTTGTACAAAGAAGTGGTTTATGAAACCTTGAATTTTGTCCAACGGGAATTGACTGATGCTTCCGGTGTTTTTTATTCTTCATTGGATGCCGATAGTGAAAATAAAGAAGGTGAATTGGAAGAAGGCGCCTACTATTATTGGACACCTCAAGAATTAAAAGAGCTATTAGGGACTGATTATAATTTGTTTAAACAATGCTATAATATCAATGATTTTGGCGTTTGGGAAGGGAATCACTATGTCCTGATTCGGGATAAATCTTTGGTCGAATTGGCCATAACGAATAAGATGGATATTGCTATTCTTAAAAAAAAGAAACAAGCATGGAAGCAATTACTATTAAAGAGGAGAATTACTAGAAAAGCACCACATCGGGATGATAAGATCTTGACCTCTTGGAATGCGTTGATGGTAAAAGCTTATATAGATGCCTATCGTGTTTTTGGAGATGCTCAATTTTTGGAAATTGCCCAAAAAAATACTGCTTTTTATTTACAAAAAATGACACAAAAAGACGGCGGTTTATATCGAAATTATAAAGATGGTAAAAGTAATATAAACGCCTATTTGGAAGACTATGCTACGATCATTGACGCCTTACTATCCCTGTATGAAGTTTCGATGAATGCGTCTTATTTACTTAAAGCTAAGCAATTTACAGATTACACCTTAGATCATTTTTTTGACATGGATTCTCATTTGTTTTTCTTTACTTCAGATATGGATGCGGCCTTGATTACTCGTAAAATAGCTATTGCCGATAATGTCATTCCGTCATCTAATTCATTGATGGCTCTCAATCTTTTTAAGTTGTCACATTATTTTGAGAATAGCCATTATGCAAAACTCAGTCATCAAATGATATCTACTGTTTTTGATCGTATAGCCCCATATCCACCTTCTTATTCCAATTGGTTGCAATTAATATTGAATTTTACCGGTAATTTTTATGAAGTGGCTATTTGTGGTCCCGATGCTCAAGAAAAAATTAAAGAATTGAATACTTATTACATCCCCAATAAGTTGATAGCCGGAAGCACTACCAAGAGTAATCTCAAATTACTACAAGATAGATTTTCAAGTGATACACCCTTGTATATTTGTGTGAATAATACTTGCCAATTACCGGTAACAGATGTTTATAAGGCAGTTCAGCAACTCAAAGTACCGCTAGATTATTAAATTCTTGTTAAAGTCAAATTATCTAAGTGGATTTTTAGTAACTTTGAGCATTATTGTATATTTCATGGTTCTGTTGATTGCCATTATTTATACTGTTAAAAAATAAAATATGAAAACACTACAAGAAGGAATCTTGCTATTGGTTTTTTTAATGAGCCTTTCCATGTATTCACAACAAACCGATTGGAAACAGCAGGATCTAAAAGGAAAAGTAAAATCGGTAGAATTGATTAGCTATGCGGCCGGCGAAAAATTTGGTAAAGTTACTAAATTGGGCATTTTAGGAGGAGAACAGAACGAGTTCAATGAAAACGGACTCGTTATTCAAAAAAAACTGTATGGAAAAGGCGGATTACCTATCAAACAGATGACGTATCAATACGATACAGTGAGTAATTTAATAGCACAGAACGTCTTTGATAAAAAAGGAGCTTTAGTGCGGAAAATTTTAAGAGAGTACAATCAATTTAATAAAATCACTTTTGAAAGTATATATGGCGCAGATGGTATTTTACTCAGTCGTTCCATTTTTGAATACAAAGACGGTGTCATTCCTAAGAAAATTCTCACTTATAACAAAAAAGGGGTTCAGATTAACCTGCAAGAATTTAAGTACGATAAAAAGTCAGCGGCAAAATCTATTGCGACCACCAATCCTAAATCCAAAATGATAGAGAAAGTGGAAAAATACGATCTTCATAAGAATTTAACACATATATACCAATTTGATGTAGAAGGCAATCTCAAATCGAGTGTGGTTTATACTTACGATACAGACAATAATCTAATCGAAAGTAAATTTATCGATAAAGGAAAGTTATTGGTTCACAGGATTTTAAAATATAATGATTTAGGTTTTTTAATAGAAGTGAGCGTGAGCTATCCCGAAAAAGAGAAAACAGACCACATTACCTATCAATATGATTTTGATGAACAATCCAATTGGACTCGTGCCGTTGAATATGTTAATTCCATACCGGTACAAGTCAAAGAACGAAAAATAATATATTACTAAAATGAATCAATGGATTACCAAAAATATATAGAGACCCTTAAAGCGCTTCTTATAGAATATGTTCCCAAGCTATTGATGGCAATAGTCTTGTTATTGGTAGGCTTATGGTTTATTAAAAAACTAGCTTTATTTGTTCAAAAATTGATGCAAAAAAAGGCAGTAGATGCAAGTCTTCAGAAATTTCTGTTGAGCCTTCTAAAAATAGGCTTAAAAATTTTATTAATTATTAGCGTATTATCTCAAGTAGGAATTGAGACCACTTCTTTTATTGCTGCTCTAGGAGCGGCGGGTTTAGCCATCGGATTAGCATTGCAAGGTTCTTTATCCAATTTTGCCGGAGGGGTGCTCATTCTTTTTTTCAAGCCCTTTAAAGTGGGTGATTTGATCAAGGCGCAAGGAGAAATAGGAGAAGTAAAGGACATCCAGATATTAGTGACCAAACTATCTGTTGCCGGAAATAAAACCGCTATAATTCCCAATGGACCCTTAGCGAATGGTACTATAATCAATTACAGTCAAGACGGCAAACTCCGAGTTGATATCAATATTGGTATTTCTTATAATGCCGATATTAAACACGCCAGAAAAGTATTGATGGAGGTCATGTATGCGCATCCCGATTTGCTCAATGAACCCAAACCTACTGTAAACGTTTCGGAATTGGGCGACAGCGCTGTCCATTTATTACTGAGACCCTGGACGGTTCCGAATAAGTATTGGCGGGTGTATTATGACGTGTTGGAAAATGCAAAAGAAGCCCTAGATAAAGAAGGAATTGGTATTCCTTTCCCACAGCGAGATGTCCACGTTTTTAATATGGATAATAATTAATGTTTAATACCTTTATATACTTGTTAATTTTATTTATATTCGCGTAAAAATCAATATGGAGTATTTTAAAAATTGCGCCTACCAAACATTGAATATGGGTAATCTCACACCTTTTTATATAACACTAAAACTATTATTATGACAAAAAATTCAATCTTACTTGTATTAATGTTAACATTAAACGCTTTTGTTTTTTCGCAAGAACCCGCGATAGAATCCACTTCCGATAAATTAATTTTCGATGTGAAAGTAAATAAAATGATGGGGAATGGTCCCACCGGGGCATCCTTGGATTTGAAAAAAGTAAAAGGTTCTCCTTATTTAAACAATGATTTTGAAGATGGTCAGGTGTATATTAATTCTAAAGTTAAATCTTTGGGTTATCGTTTGAGATATAATATCTACACAGATGAATTTGAGATATTTAATTCTGAGAAAAACAAAATAGTGGCATTGTTTAAAACTTCTGATTATATTTGTAAAATAAAGGGTGTGACCTATAAATATTTTTCTTATACAGATGTGAATGCTAATGAAAAAGATGGCTATTTTGTTGAACTTTTGACAGCAAAAATTCCCTTATACCTCAAATATCGAAGTGTTTATCATCCGGCGCAACCATCGGATAATCCGTTGTCTTATGACAAACCTGCAAGTTTTTCTACTAGCAAAGATTATTACCTTCTAAAGGATGGAAAGATGCAATTACTTCCTACAAAGAAAAGTAAATTCTTCCCGGTTTTTGGTCAAAATCAAAATAAAATCAAACAATTTGTCAAAAAGAACAAATTAAAAATCAGTAAAGAAAAGGACTTGATTAAAATTGTACAATACTACAATACATTGTAATCTTGCTAATGGATTAATCCCGCTCTTTTCAGTAACGCATCCACTTGGGGTTCTTTTCCTCTGAATCTTTTGTACAATGTCATAGGCTTTTCTGTTCCGCCTTGTGATAGTACATTTTTTTGAAATTTTCCGGCAATTTCTTTGTTGAAAATGCCTTTTTCTTTAAAATATTCAAAGGCATCGGCATCCAATACTTCTGCCCATTTGTAACTATAATATCCGGCAGAGTAGCCACCCGGAAAAATATGTGAAAATGCCGTACTCATACAATTTTCTTCAATGTCCGGGTATAATTGTGTTTTTTGAAAGGCTTTCTTCTCATAGGCTTTCACACTTGAAACGGCTAGGGTGCTTTTAGCGTGCCAAGCCATATCCAAAAAACCAAAACTCAATTGCCTGAGAGTTGCCATACCTTCCATAAAATTGGAAGATTCTTTTATCTTATCAATATATTTTTGTGGAATTAAATCACCTGTTTGATAATGAGTGGCAAATAAAGCCAAAGCCTCTTTTTCATAGGCCCAATTTTCCATCAATTGACTGGGTAATTCTACAAAATCCCAATAAACATTGGTTCCCGATAAACTGGGGTAGGTGGTGTTTGCCAACATCCCGTGCAGCGCATGACCGAATTCGTGAAATAAAGTGGTTACTTCTCTAAAACTCAAGAGAGAAGGTTTGGTACGGGTTGGTTTGGTGAAATTACAAACAATAGAAATATGCGGACGTGAATTTTTCCCGTCTTTAATCCATTGGTTTTTATAAGAAGTCATCCAAGCACCGTTTCGTTTGCCGGAACGCGGAAAGAAATCGGTGTAAAAAACGGCCATAAATTTTTGGTTGGCATCATATACTTCATAAGCGGTAACATCAGAATGATAGGTGTCTATCTCCCTATTTTTGACAAAAGATAAACCGTATAGTTTTTGGGCAATATCAAAAGCCCCTTGCACTACGTTTTCTAGTTTAAAATAAGGTTTTAAGGCTTCGTCATCCAGCTCAAATTTTGACTTTTTCAATTTTTCCGTAAAATAGGTTCCATCCCAAATTTGTAAATCAGCCACTCCTTCTTTTTGGGCAAATTCTTTGAGTATTTGAAATTCTTTTTGAGCAAAAGGAAGGGCTTTTTCCAATAAATCATCTAGAAATTGAAATACTTTTTCGGGCGTTTCAGCCATTCGTTCTTCCAGAACAAAATCGGCGTGGCTATTATATCCTAATAATTGGGCTCTTTGATTGCGCAATTTAGTAATGGAAAGAATAATTTTCTCATTGTTATATGCATTGTTTTGAAAGCCCCTTTTTCCGTAGGCTCTAGCCATTTTTTCTCTTAAATAACGATGCTTGCTATAAGTCATAATGGCGTGATAACTGGGGTAGTCCAGGGTAAATACCCAACCTTCCTTTTGCTTTTGAACCGCCTCTTGCTTAGCAGCTTCAATAGCGCCTTCGGGGAGTCCTTCAAGTTCTTTTGTATCGGTTATGTGCAACTCAAAATTTTGTGTTTCTTTCAGTACATTTTTACTAAAGTTGAGTTTTAAATCAGCCAATTGCGTGTCAATTTTTCGTAAAATTGCTTTATCCTTTTGATTTAAATTGGCTCCATTTCTATAAAAATTCTTATATTTTTTCGTTAAAAGTGTTTCTTGTTCCGGTGTTAAGTTCCATTGCACACGATGATCAAAAACATATTTTATTTTTTGAAAAAGTTTTTCGTTGAGGATAATATCATTATTAAAATCACTTAAAATAGGTGCTATTTTTCGGGCTATTTCTTGAATTGCTGTATTGGTTTCAGCTGAGTTTAAGTTAAAAAATATGCTAGTGATTCTATCGAGTTGCTGACCGGAAAATTCCAGGGCTTCCAAGGTGTTTTCAAAAGTAGGAATTGCTGTATTGGATACGATCAATTCAATTTCCTCACGGGCTTGTTGGATGCTTGTTTTTATCGCCGGTTCAAAATGGGCTGCTTTTATTTTACTGAAAGGGGCTGTTTCAAACTGGCTTGAAAATTCTTGTAATAACGGGTTATTCATTTTTTATAAGATTTAGTCGATACTGTTTTACGAAGGCGCTATCACTAGCACACTCAGATTTTAAAAAATAGAAAAAAGTATGTTTTTTATACTTTTTACAAAAGTACATTTTTTATTTAGAGAAAATAGCTCATTCAGTGTACGCTCTTAGTAATCAATTCCTTGATATTTGGTAAATTCAGCTTGGAATATTTCAGAAAAATGCTTGAGTATAGCCTTTTTCACGTGCGATTCATCAATTGATTTATGGAGCTCCTCTGCTATGGAAGTCACGCCTTTCCCACGAATACCACAAGGGATAATTCCATCAAAAAAATGCAAGTCTGTATTGACATTTAAGGCAAATCCGTGCATGGTTACCCAGCGGGAAGTATGTACGCCCAATGCACATATTTTACGAGCTTGCGGAGTGCCTGCATCCAGCCATACACCGGTTTCTCCTTCGCTACGTTCTCCTTTTAAACCATATTCGTCGATGGTTCGTATTATGACTTCTTCTAACAAACGCATATATTTGTGAATATCAGAAAAAAAATGATCCAAATCTACAATGGGATACCCTACAATTTGTCCGGGACCGTGGTAGGTTATATCACCGCCACGATTGCTTTTATAAAAGGCGATGTCTTGTTTATTTCGTTGTGCTTTGCTGAGTAAAATATTGCTTTCATCACCGTTTTTCCCCAAAGTATATACGTGAGGATGTGTTACAAAGAAGAAAAAGTTAGGTGTTTCTAATTGGGTGTGTCCTTCTCTTTTTAAAATTTTCAATTTCTTGATTGTTTCAAAATGAAGTAATTGAAAATCAAAAGCCTTTTCATAAGGCATAGTCCCCAAGTCTTTAAGCTGTATGCTAGGCATTAAAATTCTACTTGAAAGTCCAGTAATTTCGGATTTTTGGTCAAACTGTCCATAGATACTTCAATAATCAAAGATTTATGATTGTTGGCATAGCTCACATCCGGATAGCTTACTTTTTTGATTTTTTTCGGGAAATTATAGATTAATTTGAAGGTACTACCATTCATAAACATCCCATACTGACTTTGGTTATCTTCAAATTTTTGCCGGTCTTCTTCACTGAGTTCTTTCATAACCACCTTGCGTTGAAATTGGTGTTTTGAATAGATATACTGAACTTCGTGATCGGTTATGTTGTCTTTTTTCGCCTTGTTATCTTGTAATTGCTGTGCCTTTTCCATTTTTTCTTGAATCGCATTGATTTGAGAAATCTCTCTGAAATTCATCGCATAATCCATCACCATTATTTCTTTTTCTTCATCCATATTAATGTGTAATTTTAAATCTTTTATCGCATGAAGGATTGCTTGGTCCGATGCAGAAAGTTTGGCAATACTGTCTTTTTTTAAAGTTAGAATATCTTTAAAATAGATAGTAGAATCTACTTTTTCCGGTTTTTTTTGCAACGAATCTTTTTCTTTTAATCCACTCATTCCCTTTAACATTTGGCTCATATCTACTTTTAGATTGTAATGCCCGCTACCGTTTTTGTTAAAAGTAATTTCCTCGGTAAATTGACAGGAAGTAAAGAATAACGAAAGTAGTGTAGTAAGTAGTAATAGATTTTTTTTCATCGGTATAAATTTTATTTGAATCGGGACAAAGGTACTATTATTTATTGATTTTTGATATTGGATAATTTGTTGTTAACAGCCATAGATCATTTTGTATCAGCGACTTCTTAACATGTTTGTTTGTTGAGAATAACCAGGGCGGCAATTACGCCGGGAACCCATCCCGCAAGGGTGAGTAATAAAGTGATAAGTACCGATCCACATCCTTTGTCTATGACAGCCAAGGGTGGAAAAAGAATAGCCAGAAGCACGCGCCAAAAACTCATAGTTGTTTTTTAATTCAATATTGTTATCTACAAGACGTATCAGAATAGAAAATGTTACATTTTTTTATTTTTTTTCAATGGTTATTCTTGTGTAAGAGCTATTTATTAAAGCGTGCTATATGGTATAAAGCTAAGAAGTTTTTTATACTTTTGCCTTATGTCAATAGAAGTTTCCAATCTTACCAAATATTATCAATCTTTCAAGGCGTTGGATACGATTAATTTCACCTTAAAAAAAGGGGAAATTGTAGGTTTTCTGGGACCCAATGGTGCCGGTAAATCGACCCTTATGAAAATAGTAACGGGTTATTTGAAAGATTTTGAAGGCAGTGTTTTTGTCCACGGAATTTCAGTGAGTGATCATCCAATAGAAGCGCAAAAACACATTGGCTATCTACCCGAACACAATCCTTTGTATTTGGATATGTATGTAAAGGAGTATTTGGCATTTAATGCCGCTATATATCAAGTGCCCCGGTCTCGAGTGGAAACCATTCTTAATGAAGTAGGCTTGCAAGGACATGCCGGTAAAAAAATCAGTGCATTATCCAAAGGGTACCGCCAACGTGTAGGGCTGGCAGCTGCTTTAATTCACAATCCCGATGTGCTAATCTTAGATGAGCCTACTACCGGATTAGACCCGAATCAAATATTGGAAATACGTTCTTTAATCAAGCGATTGGGTGTGGATAAAACCATCTTATTCTCGACACATATTTTACAAGAAGTAGAGGCCGTATGTGATCGAGTGATTATTATCAATAAAGGAACGATGGTTTTAGACCGGTATTTACATGATGTTCAGGATGATAAACAACAACTTATTGAAGTAGAATTTGATGTAAAGATTGAAAAGGAGTTTATACTTAAAATTCCAGATTTACAAAGGGCAAACAATCTATATGATACTACTTGGGAACTGGTATTCTCTTCCAAAAAAGATAAGCGCGCCACTGTTTTTGATTTTGCTCAAAATCAAGGACTTAAAATCTTGAGTTTGACCAAAAAGAACAAAAATCTGGCTAAATTATTCTCAGAGTTTACCCAAACCGATTAATACCACTACACCGGTCGTTTTTTGTTAGATAACATCTTTTCTGTCAGAGAAATACTTCATAAATTGCATTCTTTCATACGCCTTAGGATTGGCTATATTCCCTTGACTCAACAAGCCTATGATATCATTGACAGATTCAAAATTATTTTGGTCTAAATAGCTATTTAGATAATCTAAAATTTCGGTAATGACTGTTGCACCGTGTTTGAAAATACCGGAAACAATATAATTTGCCTGCGCACCGGCCAATAATAATTTTACAAAAGATGCCCCATCGTGAATTCCCGTTGAAGCAGCCATAGGCGTTTTTATCCGGTCTTTCATTAAGGCGACCCATTGCAATGGAATTACATATTCGTGAGGAGAACTAAATATATCAGCTGTGGTGATTTCTCTTTTTTCTAAATTGATATCCGGTTTGTAAAACCGGTTAAACAGTGTAATACCATCGGCTCCTTCCTCAGATACCTGTTGAATCATAGCCCCTAGATTCGTAAAATAGGGACTCATCTTTACGATCACGGGAATGGAAACACTTTCTTTGGCTTTTTTGATAATTTTTAAATAGCGTTTTTCAATTTTTTTGCTTGAATTTTCAAAATCTGCTGGAAAATAAAAGATATTTAATTCTACCGCATCGGCACCGGCTTCTTCTATTTTAGATAAAAAATACAACCATTCGTGTGACGATACACAATTCACACTGGCAATCACCGGAATGCTCAATTCTTTTTTGGCACTTTTGATTAAAGCGATATAATCGGCTATATTGTCTTCCTTTATTTTGTAATCGTAGTAGTCAAGATTGTGATCTTGCTCTCCTTTATCTTTGGCTGTGGCAAGGATATCTTGAAATTCATGAAGAATTTCTTCTTCAAATATAGATTTTAAAACTACGGCAGCGGCACCGGCTTTTTCAAATTTTTTCAAATTAATAGCATTGGATGTTAAACTGCTACTTCCTACGATTAGCGGGTTTTTTAAACGTAATCCTGCGTATTGTGTTTCTAAGTTGGCCATAATGGTATTATTTATAATGCAAAAGTAATAGAACTAAAGCTAAAAAAGATGAAATTTGTCATTATTTTTTTCAAAAAAATAAATTTTTTTTAAAGAAACCATGACAATAAAAAAGTTGTTTTTTTCTTGTTTTTTTAGCCTGTTATAGCCACGCTTATGCGTACCTTTGTACTATTAAATTTAAAGTGATGAGTAAAGCAGTTTATATAGCGACAATGGAACACGGAAGTGGTAAATCTGTTGTCAGTATTGGTTTGATGCGTATGCTTTTAGGCAAGGTTGCCAAAGTAGGTTATTACAAACCAATCATCAGTGATTTAGGAAACAAAAATTACGATAATCATATCCATACGATGATTTCTCATTTTGATTTGGCTATTGATTATTCGCAAGCCTATGCTTTTACTAAAAGTGAAGTTTTGGCAAAGATGCACAGCGGAAAAACAGATGAAGTACTCAATACCATCATTGAAAAATATAAATCATTGGAAGAAAAATATGATTTTATTTTGGTTGAAGGAACTGATTTTTCCGGTGAAGGTACCGCCACAGAGTTGGAAATGAATACCACAATTGCTAAAAACTTAGGAATACCCGCCATTATTATAGAAAGCGGTTACCATAAGACGATGGAAGACTTTGTCAATAATTTGCTCTCGGCTTATGATTTGTTTGAAAAAAATGATGTAAAAGTGCTCTCGGTTATTGCCAATAAAGTACAACCTAAAAATAAGCAATGGGTCAAGGATGAGTTGTATAAAAGACTTCCTAAAAATGTGATTGTCAATGCAATACCAATTATTGAGTCTTTGGCAAACCCTACGATTAAAGAGGTAATCAGCGCATTGGACGCTACCGTATTATTTGGTAAAACCGAATGTTTAAACAACCAAGCTGCTCACTATTTAGTCGGTGCGATGCAATTACGAAATTATTTGGATAGACTTAAAGATAAAACCCTGATTGTGATGCCCGGCGATAGAGCCGATCTAATCTTGGGCGCTTTACAAGCCAATATTTCGGATAATTATCCTAAAGTATCCGGTATTGTATTGACAGGAGGGCTTCAACCGGAAGATTCTGTGATGAAATTGATTGAGGGCTTGACCCAAAAAATACCTATCTTATCTGCTCAAGGAGATACCTATCAAGTGGCTAATTCTGTAGGGAATATTCAGTCGCAAATCTATGCAGAAAACAAGGCAAAAATCCAGACATCTATTCGAGCATTTGACGAATACATCTCAGTAGAACAATTATCCAATGCATTAGTGACCTTTAAGTCCAAGGGTATTTCGCCCAGAATGTTTCAATACAACCTGTTGATGAAAGCCAAAAAACACAAAAAACACATTGTGTTACCCGAAGGAAATGATGATAGAATTTTACGTGCTGCAGCCCGTTTGGTCAATCAAGATATCGTGGAATTGACTATTTTAGGAGATAAAGAGTCTATTCTTAAAAAAATTACTCAGTTAGGATTGCAATTTGATGTGGATAAAGTACATTTGGTAAAACCTGAAGAATCCCCTTATTTTAAAGAGTATGTCGATACTTTTTATGAATTGCGAAAACACAAAAATATCAATTGTGCCATAGCCGAAGATAAAATGACCGATGTCTCTTATTTTGGTACCATGATGGTTTATAAAGGTCACGCTGATGGGATGGTTTCCGGAGCGGCACATACTACGCAACACACCATTTTACCTGCCCTACAATTTATTAAAACCAAACCCGGTGTTTCGGTGGTTTCTTCTATCTTTTTTATGTGCTTGGATGACAGGGTTTCTGTTTTTGGTGATTGTGCTATTAATCCGAATCCTACCTCAGAACAATTGGCAGAAATAGCCATTTCTTCAGCCGATTCCAGTAAAGCTTTTGGTATTGAGCCCAAAGTAGCAATGCTGTCCTATTCATCCGGTAGTTCCGGTATAGGAGCCGATGTAGATCGGGTGCGCAAAGCTACCGAAATTGTAAAACAACTTCGTCCCGATATTAAAATAGAAGGACCTATTCAATATGATGCGGCTGTAGATCCGATAGTAGGTAAGAGCAAATTGCCCAAATCTGAAGTAGCCGGTCAAGCCAGTGTATTGATATTTCCTGACTTAAATACCGGTAATAACACGTATAAGGCAGTGCAACGGGAAACAGGAGCTTTGGCCATTGGTCCGATGTTGCAAGGATTGAATAAACCGGTCAATGATTTGAGCAGAGGTTGCACTGAAGATGATATATTCAATACGGTCATTATCACGGCAATACAGGCAGAAGGGATATAATTTTTTAGCTAGTTAGATATGAAAATATTAGTGATTAATTCAGGGAGTTCTTCTATAAAATATCAACTTTTATCCTTGCCGGATAAGAGATTGTTATGCAAAGGTTTGGTAGAACGCATCGGATTGGAAAAAGCGCAAGTACATTATAAAAGTGATATGCATTCGGTAGATGAAACCTTGGAAATACCCAATCATCAAGTGGGATTGGAAAAAATAGCCCAATTGCTATTGGATTCGGAAAAAGGGGTAATCACTTCTGCCGATGCCATTACAGCTGTAGGGCATCGTGTCGTACACGGGGGAAGTGTATTTACCAAAACTACTCTGATCAATCAAGAAGTCAAAGATGTCATCCGCTCATTGTTTAGCTTGGCTCCTTTGCATAATCCGCCTAATTTAATGGGAATTGAGGTGGCAGAAAAGGTGTTTCCCAATGCCCGACAGGTCGCTGTTTTTGATACGGCTTTTCATCAAAGCATTCCGGAAGTAGCACACCGGTATGCGATTCCTGAAAAATATTACTCAGAAGAACATATTCGGGTTTATGGATTTCACGGTACCAGTCATCAATATGTCAGTAAAAAAGCGGCGTCTTATTTGCAAAATGATAGGTTGAAACTGATATCCATACATCTGGGAAATGGGTGTAGTATGACGGCTATCAAAGAGGGTAAAAGCATTGATCACAGTTTGGGATTTGGTCCTATGAATGGATTGATTATGGGAACCCGTAGCGGGGATATAGACCAATCGGTGGTGCTGTATTTGATTGATAAACTGGGATATAGTCCACAAGAGGTCACTACTTTGTTACAAAAAGAAAGCGGTATGTTGGGTTTAACCGGTATGAGTGATTTAAGAGATATAGAATCTGCCGCAGCAAATGGAGATCAAAAAGCAAGACTAGCTCTTGCAATGAATACTTATCGAATTCAAAAATTTATAGGAGCTTATGCCACTATTATGAACGGATTGGATGCCATTGTTTTTACTGCCGGTATTGGCGAAAATTCAGATTTGATTCGAAAAATGGTTTGTGCTGAAATGGATTTCTTGGGTATAAATCTGGATGAAAATAAAAATAAAGAGAACTCCAAAGGAATTCGGTCAATAGAATCGGAGAGTTCTAAAGTAAAAATACTAGTAATTCCTACGAATGAAGAATTGGAAATAGCTGAACAAACGTATAAACTGATTATAGGATAAATGGAACCTTTCAACAGTTATTATAGCAAATAGCTGTTGTGATGAATTGTAGAATTAGTGAATTTGTTGCACTTCTTATTATTCTCGTTTGTATTTTCGAATAATCAACTGATTGGCTTTTTCGTAAGAAAAATATTTGCCAATCCAGTTTAATCCTACTTTGAACTTATTTCGAAATCCTACAATGGAAATAAGGTGGATAAAAGACCATAACAGCCAGCCTAAACGTCCGTCTAAAAAAGCGATTTTTAAATCGGCTACGGCATTCTTTTTTCCGATGGTTGCCATAGA
>CAYNFJ010000021.1:0-20754 GCA_964396505.1 uncultured Polaribacter sp.
GTTTGGAAAAAACACATTACAGAGTCAATGATGACGGAGAACCGAGTAATAGTGCAGGGCAGCCTATTTACGGACAGATCCAATCTAAAGAGCTGACTAATGTATTGGTAGTGGTAGTGCGATATTTTGGGGGTACTAAATTAGGGGTTGGAGGCTTGGTTACTGCTTATAAAACAACGGCACAACTAGCTCTGGAAAGAGCTGATATTGTAGTTAAAACAATTGATAAATCATTCCAATTAACATTTGAATACAAGGATATGAATAAGGTGCAGCGTATTATTAAGAAATATGGCATACCTATTAAGCATCAAAAATTAGAATTGGATTGTCAATATCAAATCGATATCCGTGAAAGAGATGTCGATAAGATAATTACGCCTTTGAAGGATTTACGTTGTGTGAAAATTACGGAATTGGAATGAGGATCTATGTTTTGAGTTTTTTTAGGATGTAATCGGGACATCGAATAGGTTTTTTGGTAATCATATTAATAAAAATCAAGGTGGTTTCAGCAGTTGTAATGAGTTCTCCCTTTTGATTGTGAATTTCGTAAGTAAATTCAATACGCACTGAGGGGATTTTTTTAATTCGGGTAGTGATGGTCAACACATCGTCATAAAAAGCTGATTTTATATAACGAATAGCAAGGGAGTAGACCGGAAGCATCACATGATTGGCTTCCATCTCTTTATAAGAAATACCTAGCTCCCTAAGCCATTCAAGCCGCCCCATCTCTAAATATTGTGCGTAATTGCCGTGATAAACAAATCCCATTTGGTCAGTTTCGGCATATCTAATTCGGGTTGTAGTTTTGTTTTCGTGCATAAAAAAATGATAATTGTCATTTTTAAAAATAAAGAGGCAGTATACTAAAAAAAAAGTTAATAATCAATAGGTAAATGATTTTTTTATTAGATAATTTGTTTACATCTTTGTACCAACAAAAAGGGGGAGCTTTTTGTAGAATAAATATTCAAAAAAAAATACACTTTAATTAACCAATTAAATGCCAAAAACTGCAAAATCAGTCTGGAATTCGTGTCTTTTGTTTATAAAGGATAACATCAAACCACAAGCTTACAAAACTTGGTTTGAACCGATTCTTCCTGTTAGTTTACATGCAGATGCTTTGACAATTCAAGTGCCTAGTAAGTTTTTCTACGAGTGGCTTGAAGAACATTATATTAAATTATTACGCGTTAGTCTTGTAAAAGAGTTAGGGAAAGATGCCAAATTAATTTATGATGTGAAAATGGAAAACACCTATAGTAGCAACAATGCTCATACGGTAAAATTTCCAAGTTCCAATAGAAATCCAATCAATACTCAAGGAGTTACCGTGCCTTTAGGTATTGATAAAAGAGAATTGAGAAATCCATTTGTCATTCCCGGGATACAAAAGTTAAAGATAGAGTCACAACTTAATCCCAATTACAATTTTGAAAATTTTATAGAAGGTGATTCCAATAGATTAGCACGATCTGCCGGTATGGCAGTTGCTAACAAACCCGGAGGAACCTCCTTTAATCCGTTGTTAATCTACGGTGGAGTAGGTTTGGGAAAAACGCATTTGGCGCATGCCATAGGTGTGGAAATCAAAGATAAATATCCCGAAAGAACGGTTTTGTATATTTCATCTGAAAAATTCACTCAACAATATATTGAATCTGTTAAGAATAACACCCGAAATGATTTTATTCATTTCTATCAAATGATTGATGTGTTGATTATTGACGATATTCAATTTTTATCCGGAAAGACCGGAACACAAGATGTTTTTTTCCATATATTCAATCATTTACACCAAAACGGAAAGCAGGTGGTTCTGACATCGGATAAGGCACCTGTCGATATGCAAGATATCGAACAACGATTATTATCACGTTTTAAATGGGGTTTGTCTGCAGAATTGCAAGTGCCTAATTATGAGACCCGCGTATCTATTTTGGAACGAAAGTTATTTCGAGATGGGGTCGATATGCCTAAAGAGGTCATTGAGTATATTGCCAAGAAAATCAAATCGAATGTACGGGAATTAGAAGGTGTTTTGGTATCCTTGATAGCACAAGCTTCTTTCAATAAAAAAGAATTTTCCTTAGCTTTAACCCGTCAGATTGTCGATAAATTTGTCAAAAATACGAAACGGGAAGTTTCCATTGAAATGATTCAAAAGGTGGTTTCCAAATATTTTGATATGGATGTGGCTACCTTGCAATCCAAAACCAGAAAACGTCATATTGTGCAGGCACGTCAGCTGGCGATGTATTTTGCCAAACGTTTGACAAAAGCCTCTCTGGCGAGTATTGGAGCACAAATAGGCAAACGGGATCACGCTACTGTTTTACACGCTTGTAGAACTGTCGATAATTTGTCTGAAACCGATAGACAATTCCGTAAATACGTAGAGGAATTGACCCAAAAATTAACCTATCAATAAGATATCGTATGACCAAAATCTTAATGGTCTGTTTAGGAAATATATGTCGTTCTCCTTTAGCTGAAGGGATTTTACGATTCAAGCTAAGTGGAAAAGATGTACTGGTAGATTCTGCGGGTCTGGGCAATTATCACGTGGGAGAACTGCCTGACAAGCGTTCTATTCAAGTGGCTAGCGAAAATCTATTGGATATCACGTATCAAAGAGCACGGCAATTTCAATTGTCAGATTTTGAAAATTTTGATATTATTTATGCGATGGATAATCAGAATAAAGCCCGTTTGTTGGAGCTGGCTCCTTCTCAAGAAGCTAAAAATAAAGTTCGATTAATACTGGATGAAGTTTTCCCCGGAGAATCTATGGATGTTCCGGATCCTTATACCGATTCTATTTATGCTTTTAGAAATGTCTATAAAATGTTAGATGAAGCTTGCGAAAACATCGCTGATAAAATAGCCTAAAGTATGGATGAATTTGGAAAATTATACTTGATACCTACCACTTTGGGTGACAATGAGCCCTTGGAAGTCTTGCCCTTATCGGTGAAGAAGAAAGTAGAACAGTTGCAGTATTTTATTGTCGAAAACGAAAAGACCGCACGAAGGTTTATAAAACGTATTGCACCCAAAAAATCACAAGCTTCCTTACATATCTTACTCTTGGATAAATATACCGATATGATGGAAAGTAAGCATTATCTGGATATTTGTTTTAAGGGAATAAGCATTGGATTATTGTCCGAAGCAGGTGTACCGGCTATTGCCGACCCGGGAGCCAGTATGGTCAAATTGGCACACCAATTACAGTTGCGCGTAGTTCCTTTGGTGGGTCCTTCTTCTATTTTACTTGCCATGATGGCTTCCGGAATGAATGGACAGAATTTTGCTTTTAATGGGTATTTGCCTATTGATAAGCTTGAACGAAAAGCCAGTATTAAGAAATTAGAAAAAAAATCTAAAGCCTTAAATCAATCGCAGCTCTTTATTGAAACTCCCTACAGAAATGAAAAGATGTTTAGCAGTTTATTGCAAACACTAACTCCTACAACACAGCTATGTGTAGCAGCCGATATCAGTTTGTCAACTGAGTATATCAGAAGCATGTCTGTGCAAGAATGGAAAAGTAAAAAACCGGATTTACATAAAAGACCCTGTATATTTATTATACATAAAGCCTAAATCCTTATAATTTCGGGTACTTTGTAGCTTTTATCCAAGATAAATCGTAGTCTGCATATTTTCGTAGGTATTGTTCTATGCCGGTGCCGTATACATCGACTATTTTTCTTCCTTTGCCATTTTTTCTTAAATAGCGTTTTACACTGCCTGCACCGGAAAGATGTGCCGCTGCAATAATACCTGATTCTGTGATTGTAATGCCATTGATCACTTTTCCGGAATATTTTTTAATTTCCTTTCGCAATAGCCATTTGTTATAGCTACAATTGGCTTTAAAGGCTTTTTCTTGAAGTCTGGGATTGTATAAAAAATGATCTAACTTAAAAATACGTAAGGTGGCTAAAGTGGAAATGCCAAATTGATATTTACCTAAATAGCCTAAGGTGTTAACTTTGAAATATTTACCTTGAGATTCTTTAAAAGCAATAGCTTCCTTAAAACCCAAATAGGTTTTTCCATACCCGGGAATATGATTGGCATCATTTTCGGTATAGGGCAAAACAGTAGGTGTATCACCGGTTTGTTTTACCAAGGCGTTTCTTTCTTTTTCACTTCTAAAGCTGAATGCGGTAATCATGATAAAACCAAAAATGACCACACCGGCTAAAACTAACTTATTCATATTGATTCAGTTTCGTTTTCAGCGGGCAAATATAGGCCTATTTTTGTTACGTACAACTAAAATGTTAAAAAATATAGTTATTTTAAAAATACATTAACAGATTAGCTGTTAAATTAACAGATCTTTAATAATAACGAAAAATAGAGTTAATTATTATTTAATCAATAATTTTTGCGTTCCGGTTTGGTTTGCGGTTTTTACTTGAATTAGATACATTCCTGTTTTTAATGATGAAATATCAATCAGTGTATTTTGAGGCGAACTCTGAGTTGAATATACCAGATTACCCAATAAATCGTAGATGTGAATAATTTTATAGGTGTTAATTCCCTGAAGCTTAAGGATTCCTTTAGAGGGATTCGGATATACCTTGAAGTTTAATCCTTCATATTCAGTAACCGGTAAGGAGTGATTGCCCAATCCGTCAAAAGTATCTTGTGGGTAACTGTCCCATTCTCCAGTCAAATCAAAGGTAGTATTGGGGTTTGTAACCTCGGGTTTTCGGCGTAAGGTAACATCTTTAATAATATTAGCAGAATTGTTGGGCTCTCCTATTATATCAATCAAACTCCCCGATTTAAACAAGCCTACGGCATCGTTCCCATTGAAGTTTAGAGGGCTTCCACCTACAGTAGCATCCGCTTGATTTAAGATGGCGCTAGTGGCAGCACCATTGGCTATTACATATACATTTCCGGAAGCTAAAGTTCCTGATAATACATATTCATCAATCCAAGAGCCACTCCCATTGGATACTTTTTGAATAGAATAAGCTGATAAATCTATTGAGTTTCCGGTAAAATTGGCAATTTCCAGGGCTTTGTTATTTGAAGAACCTTCTATGTATTCTGAGAAAAAAAGCTCAGTAGAAGAACCGGAACTTCCCGTATCTGTAGTTGTGCCAACGATGGATGCACTGGCAGGGGATTCGTTACCGGCAGCATCTTTAGCAATCACATAAACGCTGTAACTGGTCACAGGACTTAAACCGGTATATTGGTAGGAAGTATTTGTGCTATTTCCGGCATAGTTTCCGTCAATATAAGCGTCATAACCGGTGACCCCTACATTATCGGTAGAAGCACTCCAAGAAAGGGTAAAGCCGTTACTGGTTTCATTGCTAATCACTAGATTAGTAGGTGCTGTGGGGCTTTCAGTGTCCGGAGTAGGATTCCAAATTGCATTGACCCATTCCGGATGATCGATAAACGGATTGGCATTTCCTTGGTAATTGTAAGCGGCTATATTTCGGTCAATTTCTCTTTGACTGACCGGATCGTTGGCATGCCATTCCAATAGCATACTTAAAAACCAATCGGCAAAAACCTGATCTTCGGTACCATTGAACATAGGATGCGACCAGCTATCAACCTGTGTTTCATAACGGGTAGCAAAATAGAATAACATCCGGGCAATATCTCCTTTGAATTCATCAATAGGTTCAAATACTGTTCCGGTATAGCTTCCATAGGTGTTACTTCCCAGCTTGGAACCATTAGTCGATGTCCAAGAGGGGTTGGATACTTCTCCAAAAGCATAATTGCTTCTACGATTATTGACATAACCATCTGTTGGAACTACAAAGTGAATATCGGATCGCATCGGATAGCCCTCATTAAAAACACTTTGAGGAACTAAATGCTCCCGGTTGTAACAATCACCTTCACCATTATAATTTCCACATGTATTGTTGTTGTGGTTGTAATTATAAGCATCGGGACCGGATGGTTTTTCGGAATACATGTCCAATACGGTTCCGTCATTTTCATAATAATGATCTGTATCTGTAGTGACATAACCGTCATAGAGTCCATCATAACCGTGATCTACATGTCCATTACTGATGATACTGTGTAATTCACTTTTAAGGGCATAACCGGAGAGTCCGATTGCTGAGTCGTAATAGTTGGCAGGAATTTGTGCCAAAGCACTAAAACTGCTGATGAATAAAAATAGGATGATTGATTTTTTCATAATGTAAAACTAGGATATTTTTTCGAATAAAGCCATATAAAATCCGTCATAACCGGATTGAGACGGCGATACTTTATTTTCGGATATAAATTTGAATTCAGGGTGATTTTGTAAAAATTTTTCTACTTGTTTTTCATTTTCCGAAGGCAAAATAGAGCAGGTTGCATACACCATTTGCCCGCCCACCTTCAATATGGGCGCATAAGAATCCAATATTTCAGCTTGTGTTTTTTTTATTTTTTCTAAAAATTCGGGTTGTAATTTCCATTTTGAATCCGGGTTTCTTTTGATGACTCCCAGCCCGCTACAAGGGGCGTCTATCAAGAGACGGTCGGCAGAATTCTTTAATTTTTTTATAGTTTTGGTCGATTCAATGGTTCGGGTATCAATATTATGAGCTCCGTTACGTTTGGCCCGTTTTTTTAAATCTTCTAACTTGTGTTTGTAGATGTCCAAGGCAATGAGTTGTCCTTTATTTTCCATCAAGGATGCCAAGTGCAGGCTTTTCCCACCGGCTCCGGCACACGCATCTACTACACGCATTCCGGGTGCTACATTCAGGTATCGGGCAACCATTTGAGAAGAGGCATCTTGCATTTCAAAAAAACCTTTTTTAAAGGCAGCCGTTCTAAAGATGTTAGCACGATTGGTCAAGAGTAATGCATCGGGATAATCGTCTAACAACTCGGTAGCCACATCTTCTTTTTCAAACTGTTTTTGTAAATCTTTACGGCTGATTTTTAATGTATTGGTACGTATTACTACCGGTGCTTGTTGGTTCAATGCTTTGATCTCATCCTCCCATTGCGTTCCCAGTTCTTTTTCACATACTTGATCCAGCCAATCGGGAATAGATTCTCTGATAGCACGATTGTTTTGAATCATATCGAACTTACCTTTGATACGACGTACCGGGGTTCCAGCAAATTGATTCCAGTCAGGTAATTCGTATCCTTTTAAAACAAGATGTACAGTAAAGAATTTCCAGAGATTGGGTCTGGTAAAGTGATTTTTAGTACCGGCTATTTCATTGTATAATCTTTTCCATCGAACACTATCGTAAATACTCTCAGCTACAAAACGTCTATCACGAGCGCCCCAGCGTTTGTCACTTTTTAGGATTTTGTGAACCACCTTATCGGCATATTCATTTTCGTTAAAGATTAAGTCCAATGAATTAATCACGGCGAAAACCAAATTTCTATGTAAACGTTTTTCTGTCATAAAGATAATAATGCTGATAGTACAGAAATTGTACTATCAGCTTGTAAAGATATTAGTTTCTATTTATTTAAGGACTTCTTGTACCTTATCGGCGGCTTCCTGAAATTCAGTAGCCGGAATCACATTCAATCCTTTGGTCGCTTCTATCAGCTCTTTGGCTTCTTTGGAATTGGTTCCTTCCAATCGTAAAATAATCGGAACTTTAATAGTGTCTCCCATATTATTATATGCATCTATCACACCTTGAGCAACGCGGTCACAACGTACAATGCCTCCAAAAATATTGACCAAAATGGCTTTAACATTTGGGTCTTTCAAAATGATTCTAAAGCCTTTTTCTACCCGTTCGGCATCGGCAGTACCACCTACATCTAGAAAGTTGGCAGGTTCTCCACCGGCTTGTTTGATTAAATCCATTGTACTCATAGCTAATCCGGCTCCGTTGACCATACAGCCTACATTACCATCTAAATCTACATAACTTAGTCCGGCAGCTTTGGCTTCTACTTCTATAGGATTTTCTTCCCGTACATCCCGTAATGCAGCTAAATCTTTATGACGGAACAAAGCGTTGTTGTCCAAAACAACTTTGGAATCAACAGCCAATATTTTATCATCCGATGTTTTTAAAACCGGATTAATTTCAAATAGAGAAGCATCCGATTTTACATAAGCAGTGTAAAGAGCGGTCACAAATTTTACCATTTCTTTAAAAGCCACACCGGATAATCCTAGGTTAAATGCTACTTTTCGTGCTTGAAAAGGCAATAAACCAAAAGCAGGATCAATTTCTTCGGTGAAAATAAGATGAGGTGTTTTTTCGGCAACTTCTTCGATGTTCATCCCACCTTCAGTGGAGTACATAATCATATTTCTGCCGGTTCCCCGATTGAGAAGTACAGACATATAGTATTCATCCGGTTCATTTTCGCCCGGATAATAGACATCTTCGGCAATAAGAACTTGATTCACTTTTTTACCTTCTGGTGGTGTTTGGGGTGTTTTTAGCATCATTCCAATAATGTTGGATGCTAATTCTTTTACCTCATCCAAGCTTTTTGCTAATTTTACGCCACCTCCTTTACCGCGACCACCTGCGTGAACTTGAGCTTTTACAACCCACCAGCCGGTACCGGTTTCTTCGGTTAATTTTTTTGCTGCTTCTACGGCTTTTTCAGGGGTGTCGGCAACATATCCTCTTTGGATTCTAACGCCAAAGCTATTTAATAATTCTTTACCTTGATATTCGTGTAAATTCATTGCTAATGATTTAAATTTTAACGTATGCAAAGGTACTAATCACAAATGAATATTAGAGGTTTAAGGAATTATTTTTTTAATTTTAATGATTTGAAAAAAAAGGATTCTTTTTTGTAACAAAAATTAATAATATATGTCTTATATTTCACGACTGTTTAAAATGTTCAATGAGGCTTGACTTTTGAATATGTGTTTATTATTAATTTTATCTCATATTGGATGTATAAACTTTTGTTTTTAACCTTGTTCCTCCTGCTTGCTCCCTCGTTAAGTGCGCAACAATCTAAGAAGCATGTAGCAGCAAAATATACTGAAAAAGCACCCATAATCGATGGAATATTGAATGATTTGGTATGGAAATCTGCTGATAAAGCCACCGGTTTTGTGATGTTTAAGCCCGGAACAGGGACACCCGAACCGGAAACTCAAAAAACACAGGTGCAGGTTTTGTATGACAATTCTGCAATTTATATTGCAGCTCGGTTAGATGATCCGGATCCGCAACATATTCCCAGACAGTTTTCCAGTAGAGATAATTTTGTACAAGCTGATTTTTTTGGTGTTGCTATCAATCCCTTTAATGACGGGGTGAATGATTCGGAATTTTTTGTGTCCAGTGCCGGTGTGCAAAGTGATGCCAAAGTGACGACAAACGGAGAAGATTTTAGCTGGAATGCCGTATGGAAAAGTGCTGTGAAATTAAATAAAAATGGGTGGAGTGTTGAGATAAAGATTCCTTATGCTGCATTGCGTTTTTCAAATGAAACGATTCAAACTTGGGGCATCAATTTCCATAGGTTCATTCAAAACAAAAAGGAACAATATTCTTGGAATTTTATAGATAAAACAAAGGGACGTATCACAGAATATTCCGGAGACTTATTGGGGATAAAGAATATAGATCCACCGGTAAGGCTTAGTTTTTATCCTTATTCGCAAGCTACTTATACTCATTTTGATGGTTCCGGAAAATTAAAAGCTACAGCTGGTTTGGATATTAAATATGGAATCAATGATAGTTATACATTAGATGCGACACTGATTCCTGATTTTGGGCAAGTGGCTTTTGACGATATAGTACTCAATTTAGGGCCTTTTGAACAACAATATGATGAAAAAAGAGCTTTTTTTACCGAAGGAACAGAATTTTTTAACAAAGGAGATTTGTTTTATACGCGTAGAGTAGGGGATACTCCATTGAACTATTACAAGGTGTACGATATAGTAGAGCCGGGTGAAGTGGTCAAGGAAAATCCTGAAAAAGTTAAAATGCTCAATGCCATAAAAGTATCCGGTAGAAGTAAATCAGGTTTTGGTTTAGGAATTTTTAATGCGATTACCAATACGAGCAAAGCGATTATTAAAAATGAAATTACCGGTGAAGAACGTGACTTTGTGACCAATCCTTTTTCCAATTATAATGTGTTGGTTTTGGATCAACAGTTTCGTAAAAACTCTTCGGTTAGTTTTGTCAATACTAACGTCTTACGTCGTGGAGATGCGTATGACGCAAACGTGACCTCTGTGTTGTTAGACTTGCGAACCAAGAGTAATAAATATGCTTTGGAAACCGATTTGAGTGTAAGCAACAAATTTTATCAAGATAAGACTGTTTCAGGATTTAAAGGCATGTTGGGTTTGAGTAAAGTAAGCGGTGCGCATCAATACGGTGCGAGTGTGGATTTTAGTGATAAATATTATGATAAACGGGATCTGGGTTTTCAACAATATCAGAACTATGTTTTTTTTCAAACCGAATACAGTTATCGTATTTTTGAACCCACTAGAAGCCTTAATAGCTTTAAATTGTTTACTTGGCAACACCTTATATATTTACAGAACCCGTTTTCTTATATAGGAAATGGAATTGGTGGAGGTGTGTTTGCTACCACCCGAAAATACTTGTCATTTGGCGGAAATTTGAATATGAATTTTGGTTATAAAAATGATTATTACGAGCCCAGAGTGGAAGGAAGATTCTATAAACGTAAAGAACCTCAATCCTTACGACTTTGGATCTCTACCGATTATAGAAAGAAAATGGCATTGGATTTATCGGTTTCCGGTGGGAAAGTTTTTGGAGAACAGAACGGACAAAATGATATGGGATTTTCAATCAATCCCAGATACAGATTTAACGATAAATTCCAGATGCTGTACGCCTTTCGATGGAGTAAAACAGCCCAAGAAACCGGATATGTTACACAAAATGAATCGGGTATTATTTTTGGGAGAAGAAATAAAAAATCAATAGTCAACACACTTTCAGGCACCTTAAATCTTTCAACTAAATCGGCATTCTCCTTGTCTTTTCGGTATTATTGGTCGCCGGTTATATATGATAAACAACTCTATATGCTTCAAGAAGATGGTTTTTTATCGCCGACTTCTTATGAAAATAATTATGATACCAATTTTAATTCGTGGAATTTGGATTTGAGTTATTCACTGGAGTTTGCACCCGGAAGTCAATTGGTTGCCTTGTATCGGAATGCTATTTTTGATCAAAACACACATGCGCAACTCAGTTTTATCGATAATATGGATAATTTATTTAAGGAACCTGTTACCCATCAACTATCATTAAAATTGATTTATTATTTGGATTATAATTCTATTAAAATTTAAGTGTAAATATTATTTGTAAATAATTTTTCACAATAAAAAAAAATCGTATTTTTATACCTTAAAATAGAATTAATAATTATAAAATTTATAGCATTATGCAGACGAAATTATTATATCTAAGTGATTTGAAATTTAACTTAGATGTTTGGAAGAGAGAATTGAGATTTCACTTGGCTGAAATGGATGAATTCGAAGAAAAATTAGAAGATATAGCTTCTAGAAATTTGGGGATGGAGGCAATGCGCCCGCTAGGTGGATATCAAAATAAAATTATTAGAGAAAGAGAAGTAATAGGACAATTATTACAGCGTATTCGCAGAAAGCGAAATATCATTGAAAGTGTTGATATGACTGAAGAATTGGATGGTAGATTACGAAGAGAACAAGGAAGTTTGAGAGATGATATGAAGACCTATATTAAGTTACACTATGAACTAAAAGAAGAAATGATGGATTATTTCTTACAATGGCTGTAGGAATTTTTTATTTTTTTAAGCCTCATTGGAAGCTGTAAAGGTTTTCAATGAGGCTTTTTTTATTCTTTTACGATTTTAATAGTTTGTGTTTGATTATTTTGCTGTACACTTAAGAAATAGATACCGGTAGCCAGATTAATCTCATTAGTAGAAATAGTCACCGTATTAGATCCGCTAGGGTTGTCCAATGATTTGTAATACAAAGTTTTACCAAGTAAATCAGTGATGCTGTAGTCAATTTTTTTATCCGGATAGAAAGTGTCTATACGGATACTAATCTCATTTTGAAAAGGGTTGGGATAGGCTAGGACAGCAAAACCCAAATCGGGATCTATAGCTTGCACTTCATTGCCGATATTTAATTTTAATTCACTAAAACCATAACAACTACCACCGTAATTGGATGTAGGGGTCAATAACACATACCGGGCAAGTTTATTGTCAAAATCAGGACCATCGGTTCCTTCATAAGTGGTTTTTCCGGATGCTTCAGGAAAATGAATACTACCCAATGAATTCCAGTTTATACCATCAATTGAATAGTCAAAATACACTTGTTGTACACCATATTCTAGATGAGATGGGTCATTAGAATTCCACAGTTTTGTGGTGGATAATGCGTAAATACTCCCCAAATCGTATAATATCCAATGAGTAACGCCTCTTTCTGAATTGGGGTTGCTCGTTTTTTGACAAGAGATCCATCCGTCAAACCATGAGGTGCTGTGTCTATCGGTGTTACATTGCGCTACACTACGATGTATTCCGAAGATGATGAGTACTATAATAATTATTTTTTTCATACACTATATATTCATAAATCCAATAGGTGGTACGCCGGAATTTGTATCATAAAAATTGGATAGATTCGGGAAAATCATATTTAAATCACTATTAGAAACGCCAAACCACTGCGCCAGTTCTGCAAAATACAAATCGGTAGCAGTAGTAGGAATTAATATGCTGTCATAGATGTTTATAGCAGAATTGAGAACCACAGGAGGATAGTTTCCATACATATCTTTGCCTTTTACGGCGCCTCCCATCATCATCACATTGCCACCCCATGCATGATCGGTACCATTGCCGTTGGAGGTTAATGTTCTACCAAAATCTGAAATACTAAAACTGGTTACCTTATCAGAAACTCCTAATTCTTCCATTACATCGTTAAAATATTTTAAACCATTGTTCAGGGTCGTCAGTAAATTATTTTGGTTGATGAGCAGTTCATCGTGATTATCCCACCCACCTAGTTGTACATAAAATATCTGCCTGGAAAAACCTAAAGTATCTCTAGCGGCAATGGTCTTAGCCACCATTCTGAGTTGACCAGAAAAATAATCATCCGGATAGGCTGCATTAAATTCTGGTATGGCATCCACAGCATTTTGAAAAGCAATACTGGAATCGTTGGAAGATTTAATCGTATTGACATAGGTGTTCTTAAAAACATCTTGATAATCCTTGTCTAACATCGAGTTGAGTGCAGTAGTTCGCAGCAGGCTAAAGGGGTCGGTAGCATTATAATCTCTAATCCCGATACTGCCTTCGTTGTTTATGACATAAGGAATTACTTCTTGTCCATATTGAAAAAGATTGATTCCTTCCAAGGATATATTCATCGAGATGCTGTCGTTGCTATTCATAGATTGAATCAAATCGGCTATTCTACCGCCCCAGCCAATATTGGAACGTTCATGAGGACGACCGGTCTGCCATTGTTGTTGTTGATCGGCATGAGAAAATAAGCCCAAAGGTCTTTGTGCTGTTCCATTCTCAAAACCGGTTTTAGTAGTAGGTTCTACCAATGTACCTACATTACTCAAAAAAGCCAATTTATTATTTTCAAAAAGGTTTTGAATACCGGTCATACTGGGATGTAAACCAAAAAGCCTTCCATCGGTTGTAATGGGATTTATGGGTAAAATATCGTTTTGAGGAATGGCTAGATTGGAACGTGTGGCAGCGTATTCACCATACTCGGTATTTCCTCTGGGAATAAGCATATTGAAGGAATCATTTCCACCGGCAAGTGCTATAAAAACAAGTGCTTTATAGTCTCCTGCGGCAATAGTAGATGAATTGTCCAATGTAGCAGCGGCAAATGCTTTTAGATTAATCAATGACGAAAATAAAGTAGTGTATCCAATGGCGGCACAGGAGTTACCTAAAAATTTACGACGGGATGTAAGGATAGATTTGTTCATGATTTGTTATTTGGAGATGGCATAATCAGGACTGATTAATAGTAGGTAAACAGCCATTTTAACACGGTAAAATAGGTAATCAATAGAAGGGTCATTGCCACTGATCGGGTCAATAGCATCTTTAATAATCTGTCTGGTTTCATCGGATAATAATCCGTGGGTAAAGAGCTTGTCCAATTCGTTGATCAACACCTCAGGGTCTTTTGCATAATACTTTAAGGCTGTAAAATCTAACGTAGCATCTTCCAGTCCTAAATCCCACGTATTTAAAATGGGATATCCCCAATTGGGATAGGTCCATAAATCTACTTCATTCAAATAACCAATACTTGTTACGGAATTGTGTATTTGAAATTCAGGAGCAACCAATCCGGCATCACTAATGGGTCCATTGGGCTTGAAATCGGGTAAAAAGAAATTAAAAACACTGGGAGAACCCAGGGGTGCTTGTCCGGTTTGTTTGTAAAAATAATAACCGATATTCCAATCCAGTCCGGAAGGATTATCTATAGGTATTTGACGGGCTACATTAAAGTAACGCAACATAGGCTCTAGTAGTTTTCCTTGATTGGGATTGTTAATCCAATTGCAAGATCGGGCTTCTTCATCTAATAGAATGGCTTTAATCACTGCTTTCATATTTCCTCTTTCTCCATTGGTGTTATTAAAAGCGGCTGTAACTCTTGAAATATATTGAGGGCTGGGATTAGACTTTACCAATCTTTGAATGAGATGTTTCGCCAGAAAAGGTCCTACATTCGGATGCATAAAAAGGTGATGTATTGCATCTTTGATATCTTGCATTCCGGACTGACCGCTGGGAATGGTATAGCCATTTAGCAAATGTTTGGGTCCGGACTGATGCCACGCATTATACATTTTCATAGGAGTATCTTTTTTGGCAAAGTAAAAATTGACACCAAAATCGGCAACCACGCCATAGGGATTGTCATTTACTGCACCGGGACCTAAGCCGGTAAAAACCTTGGCAAATTCCTTTATATCATTATTGTCATAAGTAGGAATTCGATCTCCATTGCTATCGGTTCTATAACTGCCATCATCATTTAATTCATAAAGTCCGATGGTAAAAAGTTGCATAATTTCTCGGGCATAATTTTCATCGGGATGGATATTCTGAGCCGGAATGCTCTTAGGATTATTATAATGACTTAAATAACCACCCATCATAGGATGCAGACTTACGGCCAACAATAAATCTTCAAAATTATCAAAGGCATGGTCTGCCAATGTATCGTAGTAATAACCTAAACCGGCACCGTAATTATCCAAATTGGAATCCCACGAAATCACAAAAATTTCACTGAGACTCAGGGCTATTCTTTGCCGGAGTAAATCTTCGTTATTCATATTGATTTGCCACCAACTAAACAAAAAATGTTGTGCTTCCGGTCCGAAATATTCATCCGGATCGCCGCCATTGTCCGCATACATTTGCTTGGCTTGCTGGTAAATAGTAATGGATAAATCACCCATAGATGGAGCGTGGAGTGTGAATTGCCGGTCAATCCAATCTTCAAAAGAATTTTCAGACACATTTTTAATATAATTCAAATCAGTACCGAAAGTAGCTTGAGACAAGAAACGGGATGTTTCCAAAAGGCGTCCATCCAAGCCTTTTCCATTAATGGTGTTTTCGGCAGCAGCCACCTCATTCCAATTGGCTTTATGCTGTTCACTACTAGAGGTTACGGTGATTCCATTTGCGTGACCGGCTCCTAAATAATCGGAATATTCTTGTGCGCAACTTGGATTGATAATCACTATACCGAAGAAGATAAGTAGAAAGTATCTCATAGTTAGTTAGTTTTGGGATGCTTATTAAAATTTAGATTAATCGATCTTGCTAACAATAGTAAGACAACTGCTATATCCAAAAGTTTAATGTGTCAAATGTAATAAAAAAACAACACGCAATTACCTTTATTATGAATAATAGATATAAATACATCTATATAAACAAAAAAAGACGCAAAATATTGCGCCTTTTTAAAAATAGTGGCTTATTTTTTTAACGAAACATAGTCGCAACTTTCTCGGCTTTTCTACTTTCTGAATAGTCATAAAATCCTTCGCCGGATTTAACGCCTAATTTTCCGGCTCTTACCATATTAACCAGTAATGGGCAAGGAGCATATTTTGGGTTTTTAAAACCATCGTACATCACATTAAGAATGGATAAACAGACATCTAATCCGATAAAATCGGCTAATTGCAAAGGACCCATTGGATGTGCCATACCTAGTTTCATAACCGTATCAATTTCAGAAACACCGGCTACTCCATTGTATAAAGTTTCAATGCTTTCATTGATCATCGGCATTAAGATTCTGTTGGCGACGAACCCGGGATAATCATTGACTTCTACCGGTGTCTTCCCTAGTTTTTTGCTTAACTCCATTATAGTTTGAGTAACCGCATCAGAAGTTGAGTAGCCTCTGATGATTTCTACCAATTTCATAATAGGAACCGGATTCATAAAGTGCATCCCGATTACTTGTTCGGGCCGGTTGGTAACAGCTCCGATTTCGGTAATGGAAATAGATGAGGTATTGGAAGCCAAAATACAATCGGGTTGGGTTTCTTTATCCAATTCTTTGAATATTTTAAGCTTCAATTCAGTATTTTCAGTGGCGGCTTCAACTACCAAATCGACATTTTTAACACCGGAGCTGATACTGGTAAAGCTGGTAATATTTTGGAGTGTATTGTCTTTGATTTCTTCGGTAATTCGCTCTTTACTCAATAAGCGCATTAGATTTTTGGTAATTGTGGCGATACCCCGATCAATAGCATCTTGTGAAATATCAATCAGATTAACTTTGTAGCCGTTTTGGGCAAATACGTGAGCGATACCATTTCCCATAGTTCCGGCACCGATTACTGCAATATTTTTCATTGTATAAATGTTTTAATATGTTTTGAATTTGGTTTGACAAATTTACAAAATAATAAAATCTAATATTGGATAATATGTGTATTTTTATCCTCTAAAACAGCTTATATTGAAAGATACACCCAAACATCAAGGTTTACGAAACAGATTGGTGGAAATTATTGCCGGCAAAGGGATAAAATCTAAAGCGGTCCTGCAGGCTATTGCTAAAATTCCGCGTCATCTGTTTATGGATTCGGCATTGGAATCGCATGCATATGAGGACAAGGCTTTTCCCATAGCTGCCGATCAAACCATTTCACAACCCTATACCGTTGCTTTTCAAACCGAGTTATTGCAGGTAGTTCCCAATGCTAAAATATTGGAAATTGGTACCGGAAGCGGCTACCAATCGGCTGTGTTGATAGAGATGGGTGCGCGTGTATATACTGTGGAACGTCAAAATGAATTGTTTAAAAAAACAAAATTATTCTTACCTAAACTGGGTTATAAACCCAAATATATGTCTTTTGGAGATGGTTACAAAGGCTTGCCTGAATATGCGCCTTTTGACGGGATTATTGTAACAGCGGGCGCTCCTTATGTGCCTAAACCCTTACTCAGTCAATTAAAAATAGGAGGGAAGCTGGTTATTCCGGTGGGTGATACAACGCAAACCATGTATTTGTACGAACGTATAAGCGAAACCAATTTTAAGAAAAAAGCACTCGGCGATTTTAGATTTGTCCCTTTATTGAAAAAGAAAAAATAAAAGGGATGTGGATAATTTCAAACTTTCGTTCTCAAATTGATTTACGGGAATCTTTTGTGTCGATTTATGGCACTCTGTACCAATATTGGGTCCTTCCGATTAGTGAAAAACCGATGTAACCTCTTACTTTCAGTTTATTTTCACTCTCTAGAGTAATGTAACATTTGTAGGTTTTACCGTTGTTGGGGTCTAAGATTGTTCCTCCATTCCATTCATCATCATCTTGTGATAATCCATTGATGACAACCATTCCTAAGATAGGCTTGTCTTTATTGGCTCCTTCACATTCGGTACAGCGTTTATTTTCTTTTCCCGGAGTCAGTATTTGAATTACCTTGGCATATATTTTACCATTTTCTTGATAAATTTCAATAATGGATTTTTCTTTTCCGGTGACATCGTCTATGGTCTTCCATTTGCCCAAGACATTTTGAGAAAAGATTACAATCGGGAATAGGTACAGTAGGAAAAAAAGTTGGGTTTTCATCTATTTTAGGGTTTTAATGATTAATCAGATGTAATGAGGGTGGCATTTCCAGGCCATTTTCCTTGAACACGCAGTACTTGTTCAATCACATCTCTAGCACAGGCTTTGCCTCCTTTTTTATGAGAAATATAATGGGCAATACGTTGAATTTCCGAATCGGCATCTTGCGGAGCACAAGCCAGTCCTACCGCTTTCATCACTTCAGTATCGGGTATATCATCGCCCATATAAAGGATATTTTCCGGTTTGAGATGGTAGAGTTGACAATATTCATGAAAAATTTGCAACTTATTATGAACACTCAGGTAAATATCTTTTATGCCCAATCCATTGAGGCGTTTGCGAACCCCTTCGTTGTTTCCACCGGAAATAATAGCCACACGGTATCCGGCATCAATGGCAGTTTTCAACGCAAAACCGTCTTTTACATTCATATGTCGTACTAAATCTCCGTTGCTCATAACATCTACAATGCCGTTGGTGAGCACCCCATCTACATCAAAAATAAAGGTGGTGATTTGAGGTAGTATTTCTTTATAACTTTTTTCCATACGTATCGGCTATTGATTGGGAGAGCAATTTATAAATTTCTTTGTTGATTCCGGTTAACTTTTTTAAATGATTTTTTACAGTAATTGTATCACCTCTGCGTGCCGGTCCTGTTTGTGCATCCAATGGGTTCATGGGTACTGTTTTTTGAGCGGTTTCTTGTATTAATGGATTTAAAATAGCAGGGTCTAGATTGTTTTTTTTGCAAATATCTTGTCCGATATAATATAAATGATTGACAAAATTGTTGACAAAAACGGCGGCAATGTGTAGTTTTTTACGTTGATTAGAATCAATTAAAAAGTATTTGTTTTGTAGGCCATCGGCTAGTTGTTGGAGCAATGCTTCATTTTCAGGAGTGTTGGCTTCTATACCGATAGGCACTTCGTTAAAATTGATTTTTCGATCTTTTGAAAAACTTTGAAGCGGATAAAAAACACCCATATTACGATGCTTGTTGAGTATTTCCATATCCACGCCACCGGCAGTATGTACTACTAAAGAATTATTTTGAGGCAATTGTTCTGAAATACCGGCAATGGCTTGGTCACTTACACAAATAATATAAATACCAGCCTTTTTTAATGCTTTAATATGGTCGGTAATACTTGTTTTATTTTTAAAATCTTCAATAGTTTGTAGCGTTCGATTGTAGATTTGGACTAGTTGTATCCCATCAGATTCCAATATAGCTTGCGCCAAATGCCGGGCTACATTCCCGCCTCCTATAATTATTACCTCTATCATACGAGACAAAGTTACAAAATATATATAGGAAGTAATATGGTGAACTGATATTGTTATATTTCTGATAAAAAAAGCTTAAATTATTTATAATTATTCTAAATAAGTAACTCAAGTTACAATCGGTTTTAGAATATTGGCATTGTTTTGGCGTTTGAAAAAATGTAAAATTATTCAGTATTAATTTAAAATGTAAAAATGATGAAAAATTTGATTAAAAAAGTATTGTTTGTAACAGTAGTATTGAGCGCATTGATTTCTTGTAAAAAAGATGATAATGCTATTCCGGAAAATCAAGGTGCGGTAAAAGTTAAATTGACAGATGACCCCTTTCCCTTTGATTTTGTAACAGCGGCAAATGTGGGAATTGCTAAAATAGAATTACACAATACAAATGGGACTTATACCACTGTTTTTGAAGGAAATACTTCTTTTAATATGGTGGGATTGACCAATGGAGACACAGAAACAGTGGTCACTGAGAATGTAGATGCCGGTACTTATGATCAAGTACGGGTTACCTTAAATACGGCTTCTGTTCATTTGTCAAATGGCACCAGTTATGATTTGAATGCAGATGCACAAGGAAGTTACACAGTTGCTATTTCCCCTGCTTTGGTTGTGGAAGAAGGAGATACTTCTGAATTTTTATTGGACTTGGATATCAATGATTCTTTTGATTTTCTAGGAAATTGGTTTGGAGAATGGATTTCCAGTGTTTCCAGTATAGTGGGTTGTCATTTTGATGCTGATTTCAGAGCTTGTGATTTAGATCAAACCGGAGAAATATCCGGTACCGTAACTGCCTCAGGCACAGCTGTTGCAAATGCTTTGGTCAGTATTGATGTAAATGGTGAAACCATTAGTACTCAAACGGAAAACGATGGTTCATTTACCTTTATAGGTGTGAATGATGGTACTTATACGGTACACGTAGATTCAGAAGCCTCCGGCTCCGGATCGGTCAGTAATGTACAAGTGAGTGGTACCGGCACGGCAACTTGCAATGTAAGTATCAATTAGAATAAATAGATTCCCCAATGTAAGAGCCACCCATCGGGTGGCTTTTTATTGTAATATACTCAACAATAAATAAAAAAGGATCGTTTCGTGTTTTGAGGTAAAATATTTTGTGGATTTAATTTAAAATATTTTTGTAAAAAAAAGATTTAGTGTACATTTGCACTCGCTTATTAAAATAAGCAAAAATGGTGGTTGTAGCTTCTCGAAGTTGCACCGTCGGGACAGGCAGCTTCGCTACAACAGAGAAGTAGCTGTCCGAATAAAATAAATG
>CAYNFJ010000021.1:20854-23979 GCA_964396505.1 uncultured Polaribacter sp.
GCTTCGCTACAACAGAGAAGTAGCTGTCCGAATAAAATAAATGGTGGTTGTAGCTTCCCGAAGTTGCACCATCGGGACAGGCAGCTTCGCTACAACAGAGAAGTAGCTGTCCGAATAAAATAAATGGTGGTTGTAGCTCAGCTGGTTAGAGCGTCGGATTGTGGTTCCGAAGGTCGCCGGTTCGAAACCGGTCTTCCACCCAAAAGAAAAGCTTCCTTATTTCAGGAAGCTTTTTTATTTTATAAAATGTAATATCTTAATTTCTATTCCAAAATTACCATCCATCTGCTAAGTAATTAACACCGGGAGTAACCACTTCTCGCCATAAATCTCCTAATTCCGGTGTGTATTGCGGATCTAATTCAGAGATGGCTTGAATCAAACTCTGAATCCAATACGGGTAGTACTTGGGGTTGATATTCATATGTCTCCGATTGTGAGAAATACGTAATTCTTCCAAGCAAAATTCGCCTGCAAATACCCCATCGGCAAACATAATTACACAGTTAACTCCTTGACGTAATAATAATTTAATTTGATCAAAATCAGTATCCTTAAAATGTGGGGCAATCTCGGGATGACTTTCAACAATGATGTTTAGAAAACGTAAAATCAAATCTTCCTTGAGAAAGCAACGGGCAAAACTGCGTTTTACCGTTCTTATTTCATCTTTTGTAAATTCAGTTCTCATAAGTTGGTAAATGTATTACATATGGCGTAAAGGTAATAAAAAATAAAATAAAAGGTAAAAAAATACATTATTAATAGCCCGAAATGATAAAGTCAAGTCCTTTATCTATGGTTTCATTCCATAATTTCAACAATTCATCATCAAACTGAGGATCATATTTTCTTAAATTTACAATCAAACTATCCTTCCACAAAGGATAGTAGTCAGGATGAATGTTTAAGTGTTTTTTGTTATGTGATTTTTTTATTTCTTCTAAACAAAAATCACCTGCAAAAACGCCTTCGGCAAACATAATCATACAGTTAATACCTTGTCTTAAAAGGAGTTTTTGTTGATTGAAATCTGAGTTTTTGAACATCACGGCGATATCGGGATGTGAATTCAAAAATACATCATAAAAACCGTCAATCAGGTTTTTTTCTCCAATAAAGCAGCGGGAATAGCTCCTTTTTACTTTTCTAATTTCGTCTTTAGTCATTGCTGTTGAGATTGATTTTAAAGTGGCAAATATAGTTTTTTTACTATAAAACACGAATTCTTGCTTTTTAATTCTTTTTGGCAAAAGCAATGATATGTCCGTCTAAATCTGAAAGATATCCTGCTATATCTCCCCAATCCCTGTTTTGTAGTTTGCTGATTTCTTTTCCTCCAAGAGACAAGCCTCTTTGTATATATGCTGCCGGATTTTTTACTTTAAGATAGAGCTCACATCTGGGTATGCCGTTTCCTTTGTGTGGATGGGGTAATTTATTTGCAATAATTTTTGCAATACCTTCTTCGGGCATTAAGCCTAATTTAACTGTTTCAGTAAGTGTAAATTCGGTCATACCGGGTACATCCAAGCTGGGTGTAAGTTGCAATAAATTAGAATAAAATAAGCTGCTTGCTCTTTGATCTTTTACATATAAAATAAATTGTATGGCATCCACTTTTTATCTGATTATATTGTAATTATATTAAAAAAAAACTTGGGTCAATGTTTATGAGGGATTCCTTTAATGTGCCTATCCAGATGTTTCAAATTTTCTTGAGTATCTATCCAGCCGTAATTAGCATCGTTTTTAGAATCCAGATCTTTAATATAGGGTTTGATATCCAGTATAGGAGTCCCATCAAAAGCGTCCATTCCGGAGATGTAAATACGATTGTTGACAATTTTCTTTATACGAACTACGCTTAAACCTATCGGATTGGGTCTGTTGGGGCTTCTGCTGGCAAAAACACCGACCGTTTTATTTTTGGATAATGGAGGAATGACCAATAGCTGGTGATCTCTTATGATTCGATCCAAATAATAGATGACGTATAGGTACTTAAAACGTTCCAAGAACAATAATCCCGAAGTGTATTTGGAGTTCAAAACTAAAATAAACTCCCCATCTATATCTATATGGGATTGATGAGGAGCCTTATCTGTATAAGGCGTGTGAATAACTCCAATGCTTTCTAAAACATGATAATCGGTTGCTGAATTATTCATAATTTTTCTTTGTTATTATATGAATCCAATTTTTATGGAACAATTCGTAAAATAGAAATTCCGGAAGGCTTTGTAGTTCAAATCAAATATTGTCTTCCCTAAGTTGCATATAAGATTTAGGATGCAGACAAGCGGGACACACTTCCAATGCTTTTTTTCGTTTATATACATAGCCACAGTTGATACATTTCCACCAAACTTCTCCATCTTTTATAAATACGGTATCTTCTGTGATGTTTTGTAGTAATTTCAAATAAATTCGTTCGTGTTCAGCTTCTACTTTGGCTATCATTTCAAAAGCTTGCGCAATTTTAGGAAATCCTTCTTCTCTGGCGACTGCTGCAAATTTTGGATATAATGCAGTCCATTCTTCATTTTCTCCTTCGGCTGCCGCTTTTAGGTTTTCTTCAGTAGTTCCCAGTATTCCGGCAGGATAGGATGCGGTAATTTCTACCATTCCACCTTCTAGAAATTTAAAAAAACGTTTGGCGTGTTCTTTTTCCTGATTGGCTGTTTCTTGAAAAATCCTTGAGATTTGTTCATAACCTTCTTTTTTGGCGATTTTTGAAAAAAATTCATACCTGTTTTTTGCTTGACTTTCACCGGCAAATGATTTTAATAAATTCTTTTCGGTTGCTGTTCCTCTAATTGATTTATCCATTGTGTTTTTTTTAAATTGTGTGTTAATAAACTGCTACTCATTATTTTCCAACTCATCTAGTTCATCCATTTTATACAATATTTCCATCGTCTTTTTAGCTTCTTCTTCATCTACAATACTGATAGCGCTACCCACGTGAACCAATACATAATCTCCTGTTTTTGCTTCGGGAACCATAGCCAGATTGACATCTTTTACAATACCGTCAAAGGATACTTTTGCTAAACGAAAAATTTCATCCACTTGGTTTTCTATAGAAATTATTTTACCGGGAATTGCTAGACACATATTTT
>CAYNFJ010000022.1:0-12917 GCA_964396505.1 uncultured Polaribacter sp.
ATCGTAATAGATTATAAAAAGAATCTCATTTTTGCCAAAGGAATCAAAGACAGTACGGGTTATAAACAATTACCGGTCTTTAAACAAGGACAGGAAACATCTACACAAGATTCGCTATTGGTTAATTACAATACCGAACGTGCCTTGATATGGGGTTTGACATCAGAACAAGACAATGGAGTGATTGTCAATAGCTCGGTGAGCAAAAAAGTCAATGATTCTACTATTTACGTACGGGATATTCAAATAACCACTTCCAAAAAGAAAGTCAAGGATTATTATATTGGTATCAAAAAGGCTAAGGTAGTGCCCAATAAAAAAATCATAGCCGGAACCTCGCAACTGGTCATTGCCGATGTACCGACTCCGGTTATTTTGCCCTTTGCTTATTTTCCTTTGACGCAAACCCGTACATCGGGAATCTTGATGCCTACTTGGGGAGAAACCGCTCAAAAAGGCTATTTTTTACAAAATGGAGGATATTATTTGGCTATCAGTGATTATTTCGATTTGGCGCTAACCGGTGATATTTACTCCAATGGTAGTTGGGGGTTTAGAGCTCAGAGTAATTATGCCTTGCGATATAAATTTAGTGGAAATTTCAGTTATAGTTATGACAACAATATCTACAGCCTACGGGGTTTTGACGATTATAGCAAATCGACCAATTACAATATCAGATGGAGTCATACCCAAGCAGCTACGGCCAATCCCAACGCCCGATTATCTGCCTCTGTCAATTTAGGAAGTAGTAAATATTACAGGGAATCATTGAATGAGTACAGCAATAATTCTTTCTTAAACAATCAATTGAGCTCATCCATCTCTTTTTCCAAACGCTTTGTCGGGACTCCTTTTAATTTGAGTGTTTCGGCCACACATACACAGACCACCAGTACTGAGGCTATTACTATGTCTCTTCCTTCGTTGCAATTGAGTATGGATAGAATTTATCCTTTTGTGTCCAAGACCGGTGCTAAAAAAAACGCCTTACAACGTTTGGGACTTAGCTATAATATGGAAGGAAATTATCGCTTTACAACCACCGATCAAGATTTTTTTACCAAAAAGATGTTTAAAAATGGACAGTCGGGAGTCAAACATACGGTAGCAGTTAATACCAATATGAAACTGTTTCATTATTTCACCGTAAATCCTACGGCTAATTATAAGGAAACGTGGTATTTTGATTATATCAGCAAGCAATATGATGCCAATCAAGATGCTATTTTGTCTGATACATTAAACCGTTTCAAAGCGCTACGTGAATACAGTACCGGTGTTTCATTATCAACTAATGTGTATGGTACTTTTAAGTTTAAAAAAGGCAGGTTGAAAGCGATCAGACATACCATAAGACCTTCTATTTCTTATAGTTATAGACCTGATTTTAGTTTTTATGATGAAAGTGTTTACAATCCTGACACGCAGGAAACAGAGGCTTATTCTCCCTACGCCAACGGAATTTACAGTGTTCCCGGAAAAGGTATTTCCAATAGTATTGGTATTTCAGTCAACAATACCTTAGAAGCCAAGGTCATGTCAAAAGATTCGACCCAGACTGTGCCCAAAAAAATCAATCTGCTGAATAATCTCAATTTCAATACCAATTATAACATAGCGGCCGATACGCTTCGGTGGTCACCGGTGAGTATGAATGCAGGAACCCAATTTTTTAACAATAAAATGCGGCTCAATATCAATGCCAGTCTGGACCCTTATGCAATCAATGCCAATGGAAATCGGATTAATACTTTTAATATAGATAATGGAGGTAGCTTGTTTCGGCTAACCCGGGCGGGTGTTACGATGAGTTATGGTCTGTCTGATAAAACATTTCACAAAAAAGAGGACGATGACAAGCAGAATAATCAAGCCCATTCTAACCGAGCATCTGAAAATATGCTGGGAGGTGATTTGAATAATTCCGGAAGTAATAACGACACGGATATGAAGAAGAAAAAAATTACTAAATTGTATTATGCAAAGATGCCTTGGAGTTTGAATTTATCCTATTCATTACAATATTCCAATGTACGAAGAGAGCATAATATTTCCAATAATTCTTTGATGTTTAACGGTGATATTGAATTATCACCCAAATGGAATGTCGGTTTTAATTCGGGTTATGATTTTAAACGGAAGGGAATTACCTATACTCAATTGCATTTTCAGCGGGACTTGGATAGTTGGAAAATGAGTTTTAACTGGGTGCCTTTTGGCTCTAGAACCAGTTACTATTTCTTTATTGGTGTTAAATCTGCTGTCTTGAGTGACCTTAAATACGATAAACGCAGTTTGCCCGACAAACGACTTTTTTAAGATAAATCATTTTGTAGTATGAAAAAAATCATCAAAACATCCCAAGCACCTATGCCGATAGGTCCCTATAATCAAGCTGTTTTTACAGCAGATACACTGTATATTTCAGGACAAATACCGATGAATCCGGAAACGAATAAGCTGGTTGATACCGGCATTAAAGCTGCTGCAAGGCAGGTGATGGAAAATTTAAAAGCTATCTTACAGGAAGCCGGCTTGGAATTTGATCATGTTGTTAAATCTACTATTTTTATTACCGATATGAATGATTTTTCGGCGATAAATGAAGTGTATGGCAGCTATTTTAATGAAGAAACAGCCCCGGCTCGTGAAACTGTTCAAGTAGCCAAATTACCTTTGGATGTAGGGGTAGAGATCGCTATGATTGCCGTTAAATAAAAAATAGATTTAGACTGCTTTAATCAACAATTCTGCTGTTGCAGGATTGGTTGCCAGTGGAATGTTGTGTACATCACAAAGCCGCATAAGCATAAAAATATCCGGTTCATGAGGATGTTTTTCCAATGGATCTCTAAAGAAAATAACCATATCCATTCCGCCTGTGGCAATTTTGGCAGCAATCTGCGCGTCACCTCCCATAGGCCCCGATAAAAATTTATGCACACTAAAGCCTGCTTTTTCAGCTTTTTCTCCGGTTGTTCCCGTCGCAAACAAATGAATTCCTTTTTGTAATAAAATGGCTTTATAATCCATTAAAAATTGAATCATTTCCGCTTTTTTACCGTCGTGAGCAATTATTGCAATATTCATTGTGTTTTTTTGTTTAGTTGAATTACAAATGTACACTAATTTTTCTCATTTAATAAGCAAAATTTGGCATAAAAAAAAGGGAATATTTCAAAAATATTCCCTTTTGTATTATTACTTATCCTGTTTTAATCTTCCTCCATTTCGGCTTTTCTTTTCTTAATCAGTTCAGCCTGAACATTGGTTGGAACCGGTTGGAAAGAATCAAAAGATGAGCTGAAAGTTCCGCGACCTTGAGTCAATGAACGCAAAGATGTAGAGTATTTATACATTTCTGCCAATGGTACTTTAGCGGTAATTTTTTGATATTTTCCTTCTCCTTCCATACCCATTACTACGGCACGTCTGGATTGTAAATCAGTCATGACACTACCCATCATTTCTTCCGGCATTTTTACTTCCAGATTTTGAATGGGTTCCATCAGTTTGGGATTGGCATTTAGGAAAGCTTCCTTAAAAGCGTGCGCTCCGGCTATTTTAAACGAGATATCATTGGAATCTACCGGGTGCATTTTTCCATCGAATAACATGACTCGGATATCGCGAGCATAGGATCCGGTTAAGGGGCCTTCTTCCATTACTTCCAGTACTCCTTTCATAACTGCCGGCAAATAACGGGCATCAATGGCGCCTCCTACTATACAGTTATAGAATACCAATTTACCGCCCCAATCCAAGTCAATTTCTTCCACACCTCTGACATTAAATCCTTCGGGATCCGGCATTCCTTCTTTATAAGGTTCTATTTTAATATGTACTTCTCCAAATTGTCCGGCTCCTCCCGATTGTTTTTTATGTCTGTAACTAGTAGTAGCAGACCTTTGAATGGTTTCCCGATAGGCAACTCTGGGTTGTTCAAACTGTCCAGTTACACCATAATTGTTTTTTAATTGCCAATCGATAACCTGAAGATGCAGTTCTCCCTGACAAGCTAAAATATGTTGTTTGAGCTCTTTGGAATACTCTACACTACAGGTAGGATCTTGACTGTGTATTTTTCGTAAAGCTTCGTGCAGTTTTTCTTCGTTTTTAGCTTCTACTGCAGATACGGCCTTGCGAATACGTGGAACAGGATATTGAATGGGTTTAACCGTAACTTTAGTTCCGTCGGTATGTAGGGTATCGTTTGTTTCTGTAAATTTAAGTTTTAGGGTGGCACCGATATCACCCACATGAAGTTTTTCAACCTGTTTACGGTCTTTTCCCTCCATAATATACAACTGATTCAAGGTCTCTGTGTCACCGGTTCTAGCATTGACCAGTTTGGTTCCTTGTTCCAAATCTCCGGATTTGACTTTAAAGAAAGTGATTTTCCCTAGATTGGCGTCATTTACGGTTTTAAAAACAAAGAGCGTTGTGGGTGTTTCTGTACGAGAAATGATTTCTCCTTCTACACTTTGTTCTTCTTTTAGGTCGATAGAACTGGGTGCTACATTATCAATAAATCCCATTAAACGTCCACTTCCCATATCATTTAAAGCAGAGATACAGAAAACAGGAAATAACTCGTGGTTGAGCATTCCTTTTTTGATTCCTTCTCTCATTTCATCTTCATTTAAGGTTCCTTTATCAAAGAAAAGTTCCATGAGGTCTTCATCGTTTTCTGCGGCTTTTTCTACTAGTTCGTTATGTAATGCATTGGCAATTTCTTTTTGATCATCGGGAATTTCTAATTTTTCGGGTTTACCACCTTCCGGTCCGAATTTGTACATTTTCATCTTGAGGACATCTACGATACATTGGGCTCCATCAATGACTAATGGATACTGTATTTTAATGGCATTATTTCCTGCCAATTCTACAATACTGTTAAAGCTTCCTTCAAAATCGGCTTTATCGTGGTCTATTTGGTTGATGACAAAAACAGTTGGTTTGGAGAAACGATCTATGTAATTCCAGATAATCTCTGTCCCAACTTCAGCCCCGTGCTGTGCATTAATCACCATAAGTACGGTGTCAGCTACACGCATAGTTGAAGCAATTTCTCCTATAAAATCATCTAAACCCGGGGTGTCAATCATGTTGATTTTATAGTTGCGCCATTCGGTATGTAAGGGAGTTGCAAAAATAGAATTTAATCGTTCTTTTTCAATGTCGTGAAAGTCGGAAACAGTGTTTTTTTCCTCTACACTTCCACGACGATTCAGTAATCCGGCTTCAAAGAGCATCGTTTCGGCAAGAGTTGTTTTACCACTGTGGTGTGCTCCTACAAAAGCGACATTTTTAATGTGTTTGTCATCATATACTTTCATTGGTCAAAAATTTATTAGTTAATGAAGCATAAAATTACAAATAATGATGCAGATAGCATATGATTTATGTTAGTTTTTTATGTAAGAAGCCAGAAAAAAAACACATTCATAGTATTTTATCAAAATGTCATCGATACGCTGGATTCAATTTAAGACAATCCTGAAATTTTACCATCTTTATCTATGGTCATTTTTTCGGATGCTGGTGTAGCAGGTAAGCCCGGCATTCTCATTATTTTACCCAGAATTGGAATTACAAATCCGGCTCCAACGGCATATTCAAATTCCCTAACAGTTATCCTAAAATCACGGGGTCTGCCTAAAGCCTTATCATCATCTGATAGTGATTTTTGCGTTTTGGCCATACATACCGGAAGTTGATTGAGTCCTAACTTGGTTATCTTTTTTAAATCGGATAAAGCTTTTTTAGAAAAATCCACGCCATCAGCGCCATAGATCTCTCTGGAGATGGTTTCTATTTTTTCAATGATGGGAATTTCCCAGTTGTAGAGGGGCTTAAAATCATTTCTATCAGCGGCAATAGTATCTACGACTACTTGAGCTATCTCTGTCATTCCTGCACCACCTTTTGCCCATTCTTCGGCTACAATGGCTTGAATCCCCAATTCTTCACATTTTTGAATGACATATTCAGTCTCATTGTTGGTGTCCGAAGGGAATCTGTTGATGGCTACAATGGGTTTGATGCCAAATTTTTGAATGTTTTCAATATGTTTTTCCAGATTGACAAATCCTTTTTTCACCTTGTCAATACAAGGGGTGTTGTATTCTTCTTTTCTAGCACCACCGTGGTGTCGTAGCGCTCTGATGGTAGCGACCAGTACAACAGCTTTGGGTTTTAAATTTCCTGCAACCGATACGATATCTAAGAATTTTTCGGCTCCTAAATCAGCCCCAAAACCGGCTTCGGTTACTACATAATCAGCTAGGGAAAGTCCCATTTTTGTGGCGATAATGGTATTGGTGCCTTGTGCGATATTGGCAAAGGGACCTCCGTGTATAATAGCAGGATTATTTTCTAAAGTTTGTACCAAATTGGGCATTATGGCATCTTTCAGCAGAATGGCCATAGCATTTTCAGCTTTTAAATCACGGGCATAGATTGGTTTTTTATCGTAGGTAAATCCGATAAAAATATTGCCCAAACGATTTTTTAAATCTTCTAAATCCTCTGCCATACACAAGATAGCCATTACTTCAGAAGCCGGCGTGATGTTAAATCCGTCTTGGCGCGGGACACCATTGTAAATACCACCTAATCCAATGGTAATATCCCGTAAGGAACGATCGTTCATATCCATTACTCGTTTCCAAACAATGGTCCTGGGATCTATTCCCAAATTTTTGGTTTTGCTCTGAATATTGTTATCAATTAGTGCAGCCAATAGGTTGTTGGCTTTTTCAATTGCAGAAAAATCTCCGGTAAAGTGCAGGTTGATATCTTCCATTGGAACCACTTGGGCGTACCCACCACCGGCAGCACCTCCTTTAATTCCAAAAACAGGCCCTAAAGAAGGCTCTCTAAGTACTGCAATGGCTTTTTTTCCGATTTTATTGAGTCCTTCGTTGAGCCCAATGGAAACAGTTGTTTTTCCTTCACCGGCAGGAGTAGGGGTGATGGCAGTAACCAAAATCAAGTTAGATTGGGCTATTTTTTTATCATTTTTTAAATATAAAGGGAGTTTGGCTTTGTATTTTCCATACAGTTCCAGGTCATCCTCATCAATTCCTAATTTTTTAGCAATTTTTACAATAGGTTGCATCTTGGCGTGTTGTGCAATTTCAATATCGGATAAATATTTCATACTCATAATTAGTAAGCTATAAATAAGTTGATTATCCGTTTGGTTGCAAATATTGATAATTCAACTCAAATTGAATGCAAATTTACATTAATTTTTTGCAACTTGAAATCGTTTTTTACGCGATATTTATCTTGCTAGACAAGATTGATAGAAGTCTATTTTTAGAAAATGTGTACCTTCGCAGGAATGTTGAGAAAGTTACGAAAATTATTATATCCATTTTCTGTTTTGTACAGTGGTATTACCAAGACCCGTAACAAACTGTATGATCGTGGTGTATTAGAATCCAGAGATTTTGCAATACCCATTATCAGTATTGGTAATTTACGTGTGGGTGGCACCGGTAAAACACCTCAAGTTGAATATTTAGTCAAACTATTAAAAGGCACCTATCGCGTTGCTGTTCTGAGTCGGGGTTACAAAAGAAAAACGAAGGATTTTGTATTGGCAGATCCGTCTAAATCGTATTTAGATTTGGGAGACGAGCCTTATCAATTGTATCGACAACATCCGGATATTTATGTAGCGGTTGACGCCAATCGGGTTCATGGAATTGAGCGTTTGCAATCCTTGGATACGCCTCCGGAGCTTATTATCTTGGACGATGCCATGCAACATAGGAAAGTAAAACCGGGATTTACTATTTTGTTAACGCCATACGATGATTTATATACAGATGATCAACATCTGCCCAGTGGAAATTTAAGAGAAAATGCGCAAGGAGCCGAAAGAGCACAGATAATTTTGGTCACCAAGTGTCCCGATACGCTTAGTGAGCAAGAAGAGTTTGAAACTGCAGTGCGACTCAACCCACGATTAGATCAAACGGTTTTCTTTACAAAGATTCAATATGCTTCTTATATTCAGAATGAACAGCAGACCATTTCGCTAGAGGAATTAAGTAATTATGAGTTTGTTTTACTTACCGGTATTGCGAATCCGAAGCCTTTGGTTCAATTCCTAACACAAAGGAATTATAGATTTACTCACCTGGCATTCCCGGATCACTATGCATTTAAAAATGAGGATATAACGCGTATTCAATCTGAATTTTTAAAAATTAAGACTAAAAATAAATTAATCCTAACGACAGAAAAAGATTATGTTCGTATATTTGTCAGCTTGGAAAATTTGTATTACCTGGCAATAGAAACCAAATTTATTAACCATCAAAAGGATTTTGATCAACTTATATTAGATTATGTGGGAAAAAACACAAGAAACAGTTAAATATCTAACAGATAAAGGATTTACTGGAATTGATTATGCGATTATTCTAGGAACAGGCTTGGGTAATTTTACCGAAACTATGGATATTGAAATTCGTATTCCTTATAAAGAAATTCCTCATTTTCCGGTATCGACCGTTAAAGGACATTATGGCGAATTGATACTCGGTACCATCGCAGATAAAAAAGTATTGGCTATGAGAGGCCGTTTCCATTATTATGAAGGATGGTCTATGCAGGAAGCTACTTTTCCGGTCCGTGTGATGAAATATTTAGGAATTGATACTTTAATTGTATCCAATGCTTCCGGTGGGGTCAATGCCCGTTTTAAAACCGGAGATATTATGTTGATCACCGATCATATTAATATGATGCCGGAACATCCGTTGCGTGGACAGAATGACGAACGTTTTGGTCCTCGGTTTGTGGATATGCATGATGCCTATGACAAAAAAATGATTCAACATATGAATACAGTTGCTGAATCTATGGGAGTCTCATTGCAAAAAGGAATCTATTTGGCTTTACAAGGCCCTACTTTTGAAACTCCTGCCGAATATGGAATGGTTCGCAACTTAGGTGCTGATGCAGTAGGAATGTCCACGGTGCCTGAGGTCATTGTAGCTAAACATATGGGAATGACTTGTTTTGGATTATCTGTTATTACAGATTTGGGTGTAGAAGGTGTAGTGGAAGAGGTATCCCATGAAGAAGTTCAAAAAGTAGCTAAAATTTCCGAAAAAACGGTAGGAAGATTAGTGCACGAATTTATAAAGACATACTAGTTTATAGTTCATTAATTTTATAAAAAAGAGGCTTGATTTCAATCAAGCCTCTTTTTTTATGTTTACTAGGTGTACGATTTATAAACTGCTGTTGGCTATAAACCCCTTAATATATAAATTCTACGTATTAAAAAACCGCCTGATAATTTATCAGGCGGTTTCTTTATAAAATAGTTGTTCTAAATGCTAATTCTTATTTAGCATTAATCACTCTAAATTCAGTTCTACGGTTCGCTTGATGCTCACGTTCTGTACAAGTTACACCATCTTTACAACGGTTTGTTAGGCGTGTTTCACCATAGCCTTTAGCAACTAATAGGCTTGCATTAATTCCTTTTGACATTAAATAATTAACAACAGCTTGGGCTCTTCTTTCAGATAAGTCCATATTATAAGAAGCATTACCTCTTGAGTCAGTATGAGAAGCAATCTCTACTGTTTTACCATCACGTAGGATAGGTAATAAACGGGTGTCAATTAATTTTTTAGCTGTACTAGTCAAAGTAGCACTCCCTAAGTTCCATTTGATAGGAAGCGGAGAATATTCTAATAATTTACAATCAACTTCTCTCCAACCTGTCAAGCCACCCTTGTTGACTAAAACTTCTTTAGTAACAGTCTTATACTTAGGAGCTACTGCTTCTTCAGTCACATAAGCATCTTTAACTAACACTGTTTTTTTCAATGTAGCTGTTTTAGCAGGAACATCTGTGGCTACAGCCTGAGGAGGTGTAGTCATGATAGTTCTTTTGAAGGTTTTATTTACAGCGGGTATGGCAACTACCTCGGTAGTTTCAGGAGAAATATTGGTAACTTTATAAGTTTTAGTTACGGCAGGTATTTCAATAACTCTGGTAGTAGGAGGTGTTACCATTACTACTTTTTTTACTGTTTTTGTTACAGCAGGGATGTCAATAGTTTGAGTAGTAGGAGGTGTTACCATTACTACTTTTTTCACTGTTTTTGTAACTTCAGGAATATCTTTTACTACTGTTTTTGCAGGTTCAACAAGTACTTTTTTAGTATAGCTACCTTGTCCACAATCAGGATTAGAACCGCCTTCTTGGTTACATCCGGGAACTCTACTTACGCTGGCATCACTTACCAAAACGGTAGTGTTAACAGTAGTAAATTGAGCAGGGATGGCTTTGTAACACCAGTAACGGCAATCGTTAGGATCGCTGGATTCACAGTCAGGAGCTTTGTCACTCATAGTCCATTTGGCTGATTTTGCACGGGTTTCAATAGTTTCAGAGCTAGAAGAAAATTTTGCAGGAGTCACAGTAAGTTTAGAACCAAACTCACTTTTTCTGTAAGTCAATTTTTCAGTTCCCCATTTGGCAGGGATTACGGACATAGTTTGTCCGGCAGCTTGAACTACAATAGTTTCAGTTCTGGTTTCATACTTAGCAGGAATGATTTTCACCTTAGTAGTAGCCGGTTGAACAACGATAGTTTCAGTTCTAGTTTCGTACTTAGCCGGAATGATCTCTAATTTTTGGGCGGCACTTTGAATCTCTACTTCTACGGTACTGTACGTAGTTTTAGCAGGAATCTTTTTTAGTTTTTGTGCAGGTCCGTTTACTTCTACTTCAAAAGTTTCTGTTCCGTATTTGGCAGGAACCACTTTCAATACTTTGTAAGCGTCTTGAACAACAACTTCCATGTTTTCGGTTCCATATTGTGCAGGAACTACTTTTAATTTTTTGTAAGCAGGGCTTACTTCAATAGTTACATCTTGATTTTCCCATTTATCGGGAGTTTTACATCGTACGTAACATTTCCCTGTTTCAGGATTGGTTGGTAATTCTTGAGCGAAAGCGGTTACTCCGACAAACGCTAGTACTAATAATAATGCATTTTTCATTGGGCACTCTATTTTAAATTAAATTCGATTGCAAAAGTAAGAAAAAAAAGTGTATTAATAAAAATTGTTAATAACTTATGTATTAAAAGATTAGTATCGAAGGATTACAAATTCGGTACGGCGGTTTTCCAGATATTCTTTATCGGTACATTTAACCCCATCTACACAACGATTCACGGGCATTGTCTCACCATAACCCCTTCCTGAGATTCGATCGGGGTCTGCGCCATTGGCAACTAAATAACCCACCACTTCTTGAGAGCGTTTTTCTGAAAGACGTAAATTGTAATCAAAATCACCTCTACTATCTGTGTGAGATCCGGATTCTATAATCATAGTCGGATTTTGTCGCATAATGACAATAATTTTATCTAACTCCCGTCTGGCTGGTAGTGTTAGGTAGTATTCATCCAAATCAAAATAAATGGGGTTGATAAGGATTTTTCCTTCTTTAATTTTGGGAACTTCTATTTTTTCTTCCGAGGCATGGTTAGCCATTTCTTCTTCGACTACTTCATCGGGAACAGCTGTTTTCTCAGTTTTTTGTTTATTTATTGTTTCTTTTTTTATGGGTTTGGTTTTTATTTCCGTTTTATTTACTTGAGTGATTTCTTGTGGAGGTTCCGGTGTTACGACAACTTCTTCTTCCGGATTTGGCTCTAATAAAAGAACGAGCTCATCGGGCAATGATTCTGTATTGATTTCTGCTTTAGCAATATTGCTAAAATCCTTTTTAAAACTAATTAAAGTATATATGGTGTTACAATCTACATTGTAAAAATGAAATTCACCTTTGTCATTGGCAGTTGTTGATTCTATATTTTGACCATCAAAATACATATCTACATTAGCACCGGCTAGACCTGTACCGTCAATACTGTTTTGAATGATTCCATTAATAGTACGGGCACATCTTCCTTCATTTGAATCGGATGTGTCATTGTTTTGGGGACTATTATCAGTTGTTGAATTCGGCTCTGCTGAATCAGTAGTTGTTTCTGTAGCATTGTCCTCTTCTTGAGGTACTTCTATGTTGTTACCTTCTGTAAGCGCTTTTTGTTTGTCAAAAGTATTTTGATCAATTATTTCTCGATTTGTATTTTCAACTGTGTTTTCAACATCAGATATCTCGGTAGTTTCGTTTTTTGATTCTAAATGATTTGAAGAGTCGTTTTCCTCAAAATTATTTTCCGGATTAACCGGATTGTTATTGATTGCAACCGATTGAATTTCTTTTTCAATTTCTTGAATTTTAAGGCTTTGTTTTTGAAGTATTTCTTCCTTCTCAACACGTTTATTAACGGCGGCTAATTCTTCATTTAAAAGTTTTTCAGCTTTTTCTTTTTCTGTTTTAATAAGTTTATTTCTTTTTTCAATAGCGGCTATTTTACTTTTACTCTTGTATTTTGATTTTTTGTCTTTCTTTTGTTTTATAAGAAGTTTTCTAAGATTTGCTTGGCTTTTTTGGAGTTCCTCTTTTCGTTTCTTATCCAGTATGACCATTTGCTCTATTTCCTTTTTCGTTTTTTCTTGTTCAGCTCTTATTCTGTCAGCAGTAGCTTGGGCTTCAGCAATTCTTTTTTGACGTTCTTTTTCTATTTCGGCTTGTTGCTTTTCAAATTCGGTAGGTTCTTGGATTTGTGCTACTGCGTTGGAATCTGAGCTGTCTTTATTTTGATCAATCGCCGGATTGCTTGTGTTTTGTTCGTTTTCAGCAGGATTTTGTTTAGTTGTTTCTTGTGATTGTTGTTCGGCGAGCGCCTTTTCTTCTGCTTGTTGTTGTCGTAATTTTTTAGCGGTAGCTTGGGCTTCTGCAATTCTTTTTTGACGTTCTTTTTCTATTTCGGCTTGTTGCTTTTCAAATTCGG
>CAYNFJ010000022.1:13017-23567 GCA_964396505.1 uncultured Polaribacter sp.
CTGCGTTGGAATCTGAGCTGTCTTTATTTTGATCAATCGCCGGATTGCTTGTGTTCTGTTCGTTTTTAGCAGGATTTTGTACGGTTGTTTCTTGAGATTGTTGTTCGGCGAGTGCTTTTTCTTCTGCTTGTTGTTGTCGTAATTTTTCAGCGGTAGCTTGGGCTTTTTTGATTCGTTCTTCTCGTTCTTTATTAACGGTTTCTTGTTGCGTTGCTATTTTGGCTTGTTTTTCAGCTTCTATTCTTTTTTGTTCTGCCAATTTTTGAGCTATTTTTTCTTTTTCAATTTTTTCTAATCGTTCTTTTTCAGCTGCTGCAACACGTGCCGCTTCCTCTTGTTCTTGACGTTCTTTTGCCGCCTTTTCTTCGGCTTGTTGTTTGCGTAATTTTTCGGCTAAAGCCTTGGCTCTTTTGATTCGTTCCTGGCGACCTCTTTCTATGGCTTCTTGTTGGGCAAGTAGGGCAGCTTGTTTTTCTGCTTCTATTCTTTTTTGTTCTGCCAATTCTTGAGCAATGCGTTCTTTTTCAATCTTTTCCAGACGTTCTTTTTCTGCTTTAGCAATACGCTCTTCCTCCAGTTGTTTTTGACGTTCTTGTGCTGCTAACAATCTCGCTTCTTCCTCTTCTTTCTCTTTTTTGGCGCGCTTCTTTGCTTCGGCAATGCGAATGGCTTCTTTTCGTTCAGCTTCCGTTTTTTTAGCGAGTTCTTGTTCAAAACGTAGTTTTTCAGCTCTCGCTTTTGCTTCGGCTATTCGTTCATTCTTTTCTTTATCGGCTGCTAATCTTCTGGCTTCTGCTTCGGCTAATCTTTTTTCTTCTAATTTTTGTTTTTCTATTCGTTCGGCTTCTCGCTCGGCTTCTATGCGTTCTTTATTGCGTCGTTCTTTTCTGATGCGGTCTCTTTCTCTTTTTTCTGCAAATGACAATCCTTCTTCTCCATTATCGTTCTTGACATCTGTGTCAAGTTTTACGACCTTATTGGTTTCGGTGTCTATAACTACTAGCTCATCGGTTGTATTGAACTCTTCGGTATATTCTTCGGGAAAATCAGTATCTAGATATAGGGTGAGTTTATTCCCGCTATCCGGTACTGTTTGTACTTCTGAAAAACCATTCCAGCCTTCTTTATAACATACAATATCATAGCGTTCTGAACACTCTACATTATCAAAAACAAATTCTCCTTTGTAATTAGTGAGTTGAGTGCCCACATGATCGACACTGCTAAAAATTTCGACGGTTACTTCAAAGATCCCTTTTTGATTTTTTTTGTTTCGTACCACCCCTTCGATGGATTGATTGCATTTGTTGAGTGAGGGTTTTTTATCTTTAAAATAATAGATGTCCACACCACCAAAACCATCTATTCTATTGGATGAAAAGTAGCCTTTGTTAGTTCCCGGAATTAATACATAGGCAAAATCATCCTTATCACTATTAATCGGTGCTTCCAGATTACTTGTTTTGGTGTAATTCCCATTCTCATAAAAGCTTTCATAAATATCCAATCCGCCAAGTCCTCCTCTGCCATCGGTAGAAAAGAATAATTTTTCTTTGTCTCCTACAAACGGATACATCTCATTTCCGGGTGAATTGATTTGCTCACCCAGATGAACGGGTTCTCCAAAATCATAACCATTATTAGTGATATTTACGTAATAAATATCATTTTTTCCCAAGCCACCGGGTTTGTCCGATACAAAAAACAACTTGGTATTATCTTGATTTAATGCCGGTTGTTTAAATGTGTAGTTAGGATTATCAAAGGGTAATTTGATACTGTTTCTCCATCTTCCGGTTCGGTCCACCCTTGCTTTGTAGAGTTGAAATTTTCTATTGCCATTTTTTTTGGAATAGTAAACGGTTTGTCCATCATTAGAAAAAACAGCGTGCGTTGCTTCAGTTGGAAATTTAAGCCCTTTGGAAATTTGACCTTTGGGCTTTAGAACTCCCCGGTATAAACTAGCCCCTTTTTCATTAAAATCTGCAGCGTTTTTATAAGTAGATTTGGAATAATAAATAGCTCCATCGGATGATAAGATGGTGCCAAATTCATTATTCTTAGTATTTGCATCTACATTGATGACCGTAAACCGGTCTGATGTTTGTGCAACTACATAAGTAGTACTCAGTAAAAGAAAAATAATGAAAAATCGTTTCATTCTAGTTGGGGTTTCTTTTTTTAATAATTTAACTTTATAATGAAAAACACTTTTCTCTAGCAAAAAGTAAGCCAATTTATTATTTGTTATATTTAATAATATTAATTAGGTTTGGGGTTCATAAAATTCTATTCAGCGGTAAAGATGTTATTAACATTTTATATTTCCAAATACAAAGATAGTTTTTTTTGACAAATTATATTGCAAACATAGTCAATTCAACACATGTAACAGCTATTTTATTCGATGAATTATAAAAAAACAACCGAAGAACCGTCTAGTTATCAACATTTAGAGCGGATGTCTGTAACAGAAATAATTACCAAAATTAATCAAGAAGACCGGAAAGTAGCAAGGGCAATTGAAAAAAAACTGCCGGCTATTGCAGCGCTGATTGAACAAGTTGTCAGTAAATTACAAGAAGGGGGGCGGTTGTTTTATATAGGTGCCGGAACCAGTGGACGTCTGGGTATTTTGGATGCTTCTGAGTGTCCGCCTACTTTTGGTGTACCGGATGATTTGGTTATTGGTTTAATTGCCGGCGGTGATCAAGCCATCAGGAAAGCTGTTGAGAACGCCGAAGATTCTACAGAGCAAAGTTGGCTGGATTTGCAAAAACACCACATTTCAAAAGAAGATATTTTGGTAGGTATTGCCGCTTCGGGAAGTACTCCTTATGTCGTGTCGGCTCTTGAAAAGGCGAATGCGCATGGTATAGTTACCGGTTGTATTACTATGAATGAAGGAAGTCCTCTAGCAAAGGAGGCACAATATCCTATTGTAATCACCGTAGGACCCGAGTTTGTTACCGGCAGCTCCAGAATGAAAGCGGGAACGGCTCAAAAAATGGTACTCAACATGATTACAACGGCGACCATGATTCGTCTAGGGCGAGTACAAGGTAATAAAATGGTCGATATGCAGCTGACCAATACCAAGCTGGTAGATAGGGGAACCAAAATGATTATGGACGATACGGGTGTAGATTATGTCACGGCTCAAAAGATGTTGTTAGCATACGGGAGCGTAAGAAATGCTATTTTAAATTATTCCGATGCGCAACACTAAATGGTTTAAGCGGTTTACCGAATGGGAGTTTTGGCCTTCGTATATGTTTTATGTTCCCAATCTGCCGTATGCTTTATATCTGGCGATGAAGGCTGCTGATTTTACGTTTTATGCTGCGGTTAATCCAAAGATTAAAAATTCGGGAAATGGAACCGAATCCAAATTTGAAACGCTCAAACTGATACCGGAAGCATTGAAACCAAAATCTGTTTTTATGCAGCAATATCCCGGGTTTAATAAGCTCATTGAATCCCTGCACAAAGCCGGTATTGATTATCCGGTTATTGTAAAACCCGATGTGGGATTTAGAGGGATGTTGGTTAAAAAAATAGATTCGGATAGCCAATTACAATCGTATCTGGAAAGTTATCCTATTCCGGTAATTATTCAAGAATTTATTGATTTACCTAATGAATGTGGTGTTTTTTATTATAGAATTCCGGGAGAGGAAAAAGGAAAAATCACCTCACTTACCATCAAATCTTTTTTGATGGTTCAGGGCGATGGTGTCTCCACTTTATCGGAATTGGTATTGTATGACAGCCGAGCCAAACATTACAAGCATCTGTTTAAAAAATTACATAAATCACGATGGAATACGATTATAGATAAAGGTGATTTTATTAAATTAACCGATATTGGAAATCATAATAAAGGCACGCAGTTTCTCAATGGAAATCATTTAATAGATGAATCCTTGGTGTCCGTTTTTGATCAATTGGCAAAGCAAATAGACGGTTGGTATTACGGACGGATGGATGTGAAATATAACACTATTGATGAATTAAAAACAGGAAAAAATTTTATTGTCTTAGAAATCAATGGAACCATCTCGGAACCTACTCATATTTATGACCCGTATCACACTACTTACTTTGAAGCTTTAAAGGCTATACGAGCACATTGGAAAATAATGTATCAAATAGCTAAAGAAAACAAGAAAAGAGGGGTGAAAAGTGTCCGTTTCTTGGATTATTGGTCAGATGTAAAAGAGCTTATCCAATACATAAAAAAGATTAAAAAATTATCGAAATCTACCGGATAGTTTTTTTAAATCCAAACCACCGTAATTTCCCGAACTCATCAATAGTAAGTTGCTGTTATTAAAATTTGTTTTGTCCAATGCGTCTTTTAATTCAGCAGGATTGGTAAAAACGATTAAATCTTTTTTACCAAAGGCTTTTATTATTTGGTTTTTTTCAATTTTTTCTAATCGTTTGATAGCGACCGCATCCGGTGAATAGAAAACAATGGCTGTATCTGCCTTGTCCAATGTGTGTTGGTAATCTTTGATAAAAGTGGCATTTAAACTACTGTACGTATGTAATTCCAGGCAAGCGATCAATTTGCGTTCAGGATACTGGTTTTTAACCGCTTGAACCGTTGCGGTTACTTTAGAGGGAGCGTGTGCAAAATCTTTAAAAAGAGCTTTGTCCTCTGTGCCGGCTAGTTTTTCCAAACGCTTGCTGGCGCCTTTAAAACTGCTGATAGCTTCCATAAACTGTTGTTTATCAATCCCCATTAATTGGCAAACCTGTTGAGCTCCTGCCATATTTTGCATATTGTGTTTTCCGAATATTTGCAATGGGAGATCCCCTTTGTCCGAAACTACATAAGTAATCCCATTTTTAACTTGGTAATTTAGATGGTTATAAGGGTATTTTTCAATGTCATCTCTGGTGTTTAAAGCGAGTTTTTTTAAGATAGAATCTCCTTCAAAATAAACCAATTTTCCTCCTGTTTTAAGGGTTTCAATAAATAATTTGAACTGATTGATATAGGTTTCAAAAGTTGGAAACACATTGATATGATCCCAAGCAATACCGCTTAGTAATGCAATATGAGGTTTATAGAGATGAAATTTAGGACGTCTGTCTATTGGAGATGACAAATATTCATCCCCTTCCAATACTATGAATTTATTGGTGTGTGTCAGATGTACCATGGTATCAAAGCCTTCCAGTTGGGCGCCTACCATATAATCAACCGGAATTTTGTGGTAACGCATTACGTGTAATACCATAGAGGTAATGGTGGTTTTGCCATGAGACCCGCCGATCACTACCCGTGTTTTGTCTTTGGACTGTTCGTATAAAAATTCCGGATAGGAATAAATTTTCAATTGCAATTCCTTTGCTTTTAGTAATTCAGGATTGTCCTCCTTGGCATGCATTCCTAGAATAACGGCGTCCAGTTTATCTGTGATTTTTTCAGGAAACCAGCCCATCTTATCCGGTAAGATGCCTTTGGCGGCCAAACGGGATTTGGAAGGTTCATGAATGGTGTCATCACTTCCGGTTATGGTATATCCTTTTGCTTGAAGTGCCAGAGCTAGATTGTGCATGGCACTCCCTCCGATTGCTATAAAATGTAGAAACATAATTGCTTGAAAATTTTAAAAACCAAAAGTACAATAAATAACTATGTAATATGAATAATATTTGAAAGTGACATTTATTACATTTTGTTTAAAAAATTATAAGGATACTTGCAAAATCAACAACTAATTAAGATTAATTTTATAAACTTATCATAAAAATGGCTCAGAAACCTATCAGAGAATTTGATGTTAAAAACTTGTTTAAACAAGAATGGGAAACTTACTTTCAGGATTTCAATTTCGATTTTAAATCTGTGTTAGTTAGTCAATCCAATAGTTTACATCAAGCACAGAAAAATAATTCATGGCTTACAAAAGGTTCTTTGGTCGTAAAGCCGGATATGCTTTTTGGTAAAAGGGGCGTTAATGGTTTGGTCTTATACAAAGATAAAACGCCGGGAGATATCACATTAGCACTTGCAGATCGTTGGATTCAATCCAAATCAAAGGAAGTAGTAAAATTGAAAAGTGGGGAGTCCGGAAAATTAACACATTTTATTGTAGAACCTTTTATTCCACACCAGCAGGATGAAGAATATTATATTGCGGCTACTGCTTCCGGTGTAGATGATGTGTTGTATTTGTCCGCATCCGGAGGAATTGAGATAGAAGAAAATTGGAATCAAGTCTCTGAAATTCACATTCCGATTGATGCTGATAATAAGGACATACAGCGATTGATACAAAAGGGTTTTCCCAAAAATATCAGTCCAAAAAATAAAGCTGTATTCGAAAAATTTGCCTATGGGTTTTATCAATTTTATAGAGATTTACATTTTGCTTATCTTGAAATCAATCCCATTGTAATCCAAAACAAGCAAATATATCTGATAGATTCGGTGGCTCGGATGGATGATACTGCCGATTTTCTAATGCACGAAAGATGGGATAATTTAAAATTTCCAACAACCTTCGGGATGGATAATAAATGTCCCGAAATAACTGCTATTGAAAAAGCCGATCATAACAGTGGCGCCTCTTTAAAACTAACCATTTTGAATCGTAAAGGAAGGGTGTGGACTCTTGTTGCCGGTGGAGGTGCTTCTGTCGTATATGCCGATACAATAGCCAACATGTGTTCCATAGAAGAATTGGCAAATTACGGTGAATATTCCGGGGGACCTACCACGGACGAAACGAGATTTTATGCAGAAACACTATTTGACTTGATGACCAGAGAAAAGCATCCCAAAGGCAAAATATTGATTATCGGTGGAGCAATAGCTAATTTTACCGATGTTGCTAAAACTTTTGAAGGGATCATCCAAGCTATGAAAAAGTACAAAAATAAATTGTTAGCACATCAAACCAAGATTTATGTCCGTAGAGGAGGTCCTAATCATCAAGTGGGTTTAAAGAATATCAAAGAAGCAGCACAAAAACTAGGATTGTACATAGAAGTGTACGGACCGGAAACCCATATTACCGATATTGTTAAAATGGCACTTTCTTAAAATAACCTATAAAAAACAACTACTATGACCGGATTATTTACACGACAAACACAAGCTATTTTTTGGAATAACAACACAAAAGCTATTCAACGTATGTTGGATTATGATTATACGATTAATAGAAAAACACCCTCGGTTGCAGCGATTGTTGCGCCTACAGCAAACAGAAAATTTGAACAATTTTTTTTCGGACAGGATGAAATACGAATCCCTGTCTATAAGACGACACAAGAGGCTGTTCAGCGTCATAAAAAGGCAGGTGTATTATTAAATTTTGCATCCTTTAGAGCCGCTTATGAAGTCACAATAGAAGCCTTGAAGTTAAATCATTTTAAAACCATTATGATTACGGCAGAGGGAATTCCTGAGCGTTTAGCAAGGACATTAAAAACCATGGCTAAGCAACAGAAGACGGTTTTGATAGGTCCGGCATCGGTAGGAGGTATGGTTCCCGGTGCTTTTAGAATTGCTAATATTGGAGGAACTATTGATAATATTATTCATTCCAAACTTCACAGAGCCGGTTCTTGCGGATTAGTTACGCGATCCGGAGGATTATTTAATGAGTTAGCTAATATGATTGCTCAAAATGCTGATGGAATTGCCGAAGGTATCGCATTAGGAGGAGATCGTTTTGTCGGTACTACTTTTATAGACCATCTATTAAGGATGGAAAAAGACCCTAAAATTAAATACCTGTTTTTGTTAGGAGAAGTAGGAGGTACAGATGAATATGAAGTGATAAAAGCGGTGGAAGATGGCAAAATCCGTAAGCCTTTAATTGCTTGGTGTATTGGGACGGTTGCAGAAAATTTCAATAGTGGTGTGCAATTTGGTCATGCCGGCGCTGCTGCTAATTCATCTAGAGAAACGGCTAAAGCAAAGAACAAAGCCTTTAAAAATGCCGGTATATTGGTTCCTGAGAATTTTAATTCGATTCCGGATAAGATTAAATTTTTATACAAAAAATTATTAAAAGAGGGAGTTATCATACCATTTAATGAACCTACGATAAGAGAACTTCCCGCATATAGGCGTCATAAGAATTTTATATGTACCATCAGTGATGATAGAGGAGAAGAGGCCACCTATGCAGGGACTCCTATCAGTGAACTAGCAACACCCGATACCGGATATGGAATAGGAGATGTTATCAGCTTGTTGTGGTTTAAAAAGAGATATCCCAAATGGGCAACTGATTTTTTTGAAACGGTTTTAAAAACAGTAGCCGATCACGGTCCGGCAGTAAGTGGTGCTCATAATGCAAAAGTAACGGCCAGAGCCGGTAAAAGTGTGGTGGAGGCTTTGGTAACCGGATTACTGACCATTGGTCCTCGTTTTGGTGGTGCCATAGATGGTGCGGCTCATTATTTTAAATATGCATATGATCATAATTTATCTCCACAACAATTTTTATCGTATATGAAAAAAGAAGGGATTCCAATTCCGGGAATTGGACACCGGATTAAATCGGTACACAATCCGGATAAACGGGTACTTGGATTGCAAGATTTTGCCAAAAAGCACTTTCCGCAACATAACTTATTATATTACGCATTGACCATTGAAAAAGCAACTACAGCCAAGAAAGATAACTTAATATTGAATGTAGATGGAACTATTGGGATATTGATGGTTGATTTATGGCGAAGTTTGGACTACTCTGAAAGTCAGATAGATGAATTTATTGAGAGTGGTACCCTGAATGCTTTTTTTGTCTTAGGAAGATCTATTGGGTTTATCGGACATATTCTAGATGAAAAACGCCTGCAAATGCCCATGTATCGACATCCGTTTGACGATATATTGTATGATGATTGATAAAAAGGGGACAATTTATAAATTGTCACCCTTTTTCTACCCAAAAAACTTTTCCTTTTGTATTACATAAAGAGCTTATTATTTATGAACCCTATTCAAAAGACTACAATTTCACAATTTTCAACTGTTTCGATAGCTTATTTTCCCGATCGATGATAAACAAGAAATAGACAGCTGCTTGATAGGAAGACAGGTCGTAACCGGCTTCAAAATTGTCTATAAGATGCTTCTTAAATAGTTGTTTTCCGTTGAGATCATATAGATAGATCTCGTAGCTACCTGATGTCTCAAATCGGATATTTAATTGATCTTGTACCGGATTGGGATATATTGCAATACCTTGCAGTACATTATATTCTGTTACACCTAAAAGTGTTGCAATGTCCGGTCCCACAAAGCCTTCGGAAACATGATTGTTTCCTTGGGTTTGTTCTTGAATAGCTACTTCTCCTATAGCATATACGAGTTTTGTATTTCCCGATGCAGCACTACCTCCACCGGTACTGATACTGCTTTTTTTATTTTGCGTTTGCCCATAAGTAAAACCTATGAGCAAAAGCAAAATAAGTGTGACTAGTTTTTTCATAATCTTTTATTTTCGATATACGACAAAATGGAATGAATTATCGATTAATTGCCCACTCAAATTATAAGTTCTTATGACAAAATGTGTATCATTTGTATTATAATCCGTCATAATTACAACAGGTGTGCCTGCACCACCGCGTTCTACGGTTGCCGATACGATATAATTATAGTCGCTCACACCGGATAAAGTTATTTCATAGGTTCCTGTGGCGGTTTTACTGACACTAAATCCCGCGGATGAACGGTTGTTATCTATATTACCATCATAGTAAATCAAACCATATACATAAGCTTTCATATCGGCATCACCGGAAATATTTCCTTTGAGTTTTTGAACTACTTTTAAATTTCCGGAATCTACTGTTACATTACCGATAAAATAGCCTGCATAATTATAAGTACCGCTTACATTGCTATAAACCCCAAAATGTGTTCCTCCTGCATTTGATGGGATAAAATTATAACTCCCGTATTTGTTTCCGGATCCTGACCCGATTAACGAATTAAAAATACCATAATGATTTCCATTGCCTGAATTTTGAATAGAATTTTCCACACCATATTGATTTCCCATTCCTGATCCGAATAAGGAATTAGAAGTACCATAATGATTTCCACTGCCTGAATTTCCAATAGAATTTTCCACGCCATATTGATATCCTGTTCCTTGTCCGTATAAATAATTGTAAGAACCGTAATGTGTACCACTTCCGCTTCCTCTTAATTCCGAGTAATTTCCGTAGTGCTGGGCATCGCCTGAATTGAAAATATAATTTTTTACGCCAATTTGGTTTCCTGTTCCTTGTCCCGATAGTTTATTGTAAGAACCGTAATGCAAGCCACTTCCGCTTCCTACTAATTCCGAGAAATTTCCGTAATGATCTCCATCGCCTGAATTGTCAATATAATTTTCTACTCCATATTGATCCCCTGTTCCGGTTCCTGATAATTGATTAGAAGAACCTAAATGAGCACCATTACCTGAATTGTCAATATAATTACTGATACCCGCTTGAAGTCCATTTCCGGTTCCTGATAATTGATTAGAAGAACCTAAATGAGCACCATTACCTGAATT
>CAYNFJ010000023.1:0-23471 GCA_964396505.1 uncultured Polaribacter sp.
TTTTGAAAAGGAATCTTCAATAAAAAATTCTTTTCAGAATCATATAAAGCAAAATAGACCTTTCCTTTATTCGATTCAATTTTTGGAATGCTAACATGAATCGAGACTCCTTTGGAAATCGTATCGGGAACAGATTCTTGTGCTCGGGATAAAAATCCCAGTAAACTCAACAACAAACTAATACTTATACGTACTAACATTTTCTTATAATTTAATGATTAACAATGCCCAAAAGTCCATAGTTAGCTACTTTCTCACAAAAAAAAAGGGCCGAATTGTCATAAAAGTAGGCTGAATTGTAAAAAGTAGGGCTATATTGTAACAATTTTATAAATTACACGACTTATTTAACAAATTAACGAGCCAAACGTGACTACTGATTTAGAACAAAAGTTTATCAAAGAACTGGAGGACAATCAGAATATCATCCACAAGGTCTGTAGAGCCTACACCACCAATAGCGATGATCATAATGATTTATTTCAGGAAATAAGCATCCAATTATGGAAAGCTTATGATAAATTCAGAGGAGATTCTAAATTCAGCACTTGGATGTATCGGGTGGCTCTTAATACAGCTATATCGCTGTATAGAAAATCCAAAAGACGTATTCAAACAGGCGAGTTATTTGATAATACCAAGCAATTGGCCTATGAGGAATATGATGATACGACCGAACGACAACTGGCATCATTATACCAAGCCATACATTCGTTAAACGATATAGAGAAAGCCTTGGTATTGCTTTATTTAGACGATAAATCATATAAAGAAATTGCGTCGTGTTTGGGAATAAGCGAGGTAAATGCACGAGTCAAGATGAATCGAACAAAAACCAAGTTGAAAAAACTTTTAAACCCTTAGAATGGAAGATTTGAAACAATATAAAGACGTTTGGAAACAACAGGAACACAAAAGTTATCAGATAGATGGTGATACTATTACGAAGATGATTCACAAAAAATCATCCTCTATTGTCAAATGGATTTTTTATATCAGTCTATTGGAATTTACCGTGCTGACACTGATCAACATTTTTGTAAAACTAGAAGATAATGAAACCGAAATAGAAAATATTGGATTGAGTCATTTTATGGATTTGGTAAACCTTATTGTAGGTTATTTAATTCCCCTTATTTTTATCTATCTGTTTTATAAAAATTACAAACGCATCTCAGTTACATCTAACACGAAAGAGCTTATTCATAGTATTTTAAAAACCCGTAAGACTGTAAAATATTACATCTTTACTGTATTAATTGCTATTACTTTTACACTGTTATACAGTACTTTTGTCATATTACACACAGATGAATATGCAAGTATTTTTAGTAATTACGGTACTAACGGACAGCTTATTATTTGGATTGTCATAGTACTGTTCATCCTTGTGGTAGATGCACTTATCTTACTGTTCTATATGTTGTTATACGGTTTTTTAATCCGCAGGTTAACTGCTAATTACAAGGAATTAATCCGTCATTAAAATCAGTATTCAAACTTAGGTTGTCCATCTACACAAATCACTGCTGTGGGAGTTGCAGGTACTGAACAATCTGACATAATACCCCATTTGATATTAAATTGATGTTCTGCTTCTGTATAAAGTGCTACTTGATGTAAAAAATAAGCGACGTCTATACTTAAAGGATACGCTACATAACCGGTTGGTCCACCACAGGCTTTTGTTCCTATGGCTGTAAAAGTCCAATCTGCACCGTCTTCACAAGGAACACTAGAAGTTAAAGCTAATACGGCATTGTATTGTTCTTCCAATTGCTGTCTGTCCATCTCAAGTGTATCTGTTTCGTGTGTTTGACAACTAGAGTTCAATAACAAAAGAAAAAAACCTGTCCATAATAATGATTTCATACTAAAAAGGTTTTACTTAACAGACACTTACTAAGCCTTAAAGTTGCGTTTAAATCTCAACAAACCTCTTGGCATCATCCAAAGGAGTGCCTGTAGTGATCTTTGATGGATAACAAATCAAAAAAATTACGGGAACTTAGGAAATTGTTTAAAATTGGGTTCTCTTTTTTCTAAAAAGGCGTGTTTTCCTTCTTGGGCTTCTTCCATCAAATAAAACATCAAGGTGGCATCACCCGCCAATTGCATCAGTCCATGCTGCCCATCTAGTTCAGCATTTAAGGAACGTTTGATCATTCGCAATGCCATAGGAGAGCGTTTTTGCATAGTTTTACACCAAGCGACAGTCGTATCTTCCAAATCTTTCAAGGGCACTACCTTATTAACCATTCCCATTTTTTCAGCTTCTTCTGCCGTATATTGCTCACACAAGAACCATATTTCACGTGCTTTTTTCTGACCTACATGACGGGCTAAATAAGAAGAGCCAAATCCACCATCAAAACTACCTACTTTAGGTCCTGTTTGTCCAAATCGAGCATTGTCACTGGCAATAGTCAAATCACAAACTACGTGCAATACATGCCCACCACCAATAGCATACCCATTGACCATTGCAATAACCGGCTTAGGCAATTCACGCAAGCGTTTATGAATATCCAATACATTTAATCTAGGCACTCCATCTTCGCCAACATAACCCCCAACACCTTTGACATTTTGATCACCACCGCTACAAAAAGCTTTATCTCCTGCTCCGGTTAATACCACTACATCTATGGCATTATCTTCCCGACATATTTCCAAAGCATCCAGTATTTCAAAATTAGTCTTAGGTCTAAAAGCATTGTACACTTCCGGACGGTTGATGGTGATCTTGGCAATACCTTCAAAAAATTCAAATAAAATATCTTCGTAGGCTTTAATGGGTTTCCAGTTTCTTTTTGGCATAATATTGGCTAATTAAATAGTTAAGACTTCTAATTTTAATAAACTTTATCACTTAAGTGGCACAAAACTATTCAAAAAAAATAAAAAAGTGTTATTTTTGGGAATTATTCAACAATTATTATGAAAAAAATAATTTACCTTTTTCTATTTATCAGTGCTCCGAGCCTTTTCGGTCAGCACATTACCCTAAAAGATTTTAATTCGATTGCGTTAGGAACCACCAGAACCTTAAAGATTTACATACCTCCCTCTTACGAAAAAGATACGACTCGATTGTATCCGTTAACCGTTCTTTTTGACGGTGATTTTTTATTTGATGTATATGTGGGCAATGCCAAGCTTTTTGCTCAACGGGACAAAGCGCCCGAACAAATCATAGTAGGGATTATTCAAAATGATCACAAAGAACGCTATACGGATTGTTCTTATGATAAAGTTTCCGGATTACCCACCGAAGATAGTGACAAATTTTACCGCTTTGTCCGTGGAGAATTATTGGACTATATGGAATCTCATTATCGTTTATCACCATTTAGAACACTGGTTGGAACGACCCTAACAGCCAATTTTATCAACTATTTTGTCATAGAAGAGGAACCGGCTTTTGATGCCTTTATCAATATCAATCCATATTATAATCCGGATATGCCTACTTTTTTAGAAAATAGTCTCAATCAGCCCAGGCGTAGTAAAATGTATTATTACCTCAACTCAGGACCCTATAACAATAAAGAAAAACATCAAAGGATTGAGCAAGTTGCCCACTTGATAACCGATATAAACAATCCTGATATCGCCTTTAAGTACGATACCTTTAAATCTACAAAAACAGCTTCAATCGGACAAGCCATACCTGCAGCATTGGCTTTTATATTCGATATTTATTCGGCTATTTCCAAAGAGGAATTTGCCCAAAATGTTCAACACCTGTCACCTCCGGATGCGATAGATTATGTCAAGAATAAATATGTAGAAATAGACTATCTGTTTGGTACCAATATGAAAATTAGAGAACGTGATATCTATGCGATTGAATCTATTGTAATAGATCAGGAAAATGGAGATTATTTAGCTGAATTCGGAGAAATGATTAACAAACTTTATCCGGAATCTCCTTTGAGCGATTACTATATTGGGATGTACTATGAAAAAGCTAGAAAATACAAACAAGCACTTAAAAATTACAAAAACGGGTATGCCAAGATGGATGAGAACGGTGAAGATGCCGAAGCCTATTATCAAAACATCGAACGGGTTTTGAAAAAACAAACCGAAATGGAAGAACAGGAAGAACAGGAAAAATTAGAAAAAAAGGAAAACAAAGAAGCCTATAAAGCACAACGCGAAGCAGAAAAGGAAGCGGAGAAAGCAGCGAAAGAAGCTAAGAAAGAGGCTTGGGAAAAAGACAAAGAGGAAAGAAAAGAATCGGAAAAGAAAATGAGGGAAAAATACCGAAAAAAAGATAAGTAATCATTTTAACAATAAACACAAAAACAGTATGCTTAAAAAAATAATATTGTTGCTAATTTTCAGCCTATCTATCAGCGCTATAGCGCAACAGTACCAATTTAAACCGGTTGTGGACTTAGAAGCTTCCAGTGTCAAAAGTCAGGGGCGTAGCGGGACTTGTTGGAGTTTTTCAACTTCTTCATTTCTGGAATCTGAAATCTACCGAATCAATCATAAAAATGTGGATATAGCAGAGATGTATATCGTAAGAACAACCTATGACAAAAAAGCATGGAATTATGTGATGCGTCAAGGAAAAACACAATTTGGTGAAGGCGGTTTAGCACACGATGTGATACACGCTGTTGCCAAAGACGGCTTGGTACCACAAAGTGCTTTTACCGACATTTTTGGAAATGATAAGATTTACGACCACAGTAAAGTGGTTCCTGCCGTAAAAAAAATATTGGATAGTTACATCAAAAATGACATCCATTCTGATTATCCTAATTGGCGAAAAGCTATTGACAGTATTTTGGATCAACAGATTGGTATTAAACCTAGAGAATTTGTTTTTGACAATCAAACATTTACTCCTAAGAGTTTTGCAGCATATCTTAAGATCAAACCAGAAGACTACATCAGTATCACTTCTTTTACTCATGAAAAACCGTACACGAAATTTGTGTTAAATATACCGGATAATTTTTCCAATGGCAGTTTTTATAATCTTCCGTTAGACCAGTTTGTATCGGTAACTGTCAATGCGCTTAAAAAAGGATTTACAGTAGCTCTGGATGTAGATGTTTCTGAAAAAGGATTCTCTGCCCGCTATGGACTGGCTGTAATACCTAACAATCCGGATGAATTGGAAAAATCTTTTACAGAAATTGTACCTGAGAAAAAAATAACACCTGAATATAGACAACGTGAATTTGAAAATTACAATACTACCGATGATCACTTGATGCATATTACCGGATTGGTGAAAGATCAGAAAGGAAATCTATATTTCAAAGTGAAAAATTCTTGGGGTAGCAACAGTGCTCGTGTAGGAAATAACGGCTATATTTATATGTCAATACCATACTTCAAACTCAAAGCTATTTCCATACTATTACACAAAGATGCACTGGATTCCAATTTAAAAATTGTTGAATAATTTGTACGCAATTATTGATATAGAAACCACCGGAGGCAGCATCTATGATGAGCGAATTACTGAAATAGCTATCTACCGGTATGACGGTCACGGCATTGTAGATCAGTTTTCCAGTCTAGTCAATCCGGAGCGCAAGATTCAAGCCTTTGTCGTCAAACTCACAGGCATCACCGATGCTATGGTCAAAAAAGCACCAAAGTTTCACGAAATAGCCAAACGTGTCGTTGAAATTACAGAAAACTGCATCTTTGTAGCACATAATGCCGATTTTGATTACCGTGTGATACGAAAAGAATTCAAAGAACTGGGCTATGATTATCTTAGAGATACATTGGATACCGTTCAACTGAGTAAAAATTTGATTCCCGATATGCCTTCTTACAGCTTAGGGAAGCTTTGCAAATCATTGGGAATTCCGGTTGCCAACCGGCACAGAGCCGATGGTGACGCCTATGCCACAGTTAGCCTATTGGAATTATTATTACAAAAAGACGAACAAAAGAATATTATCACGACTAGTATTAAGGATGCTGCCATTACGATTAGAAAAGAAAAATTAAGTGCTGCCATTAAAGAAGTACCGGCTAAAACAGGTGTTTTTTATATTCATCAAAGCAATGGGCGCGTGATGTATATTGGCAAAGGAAAAAATATGCGTAGCAAACTCAGTCAATTGCTAGCCAAAAATTCTAAAAAAGCACTGAGTATTCAAAACAAACTGGCTTCTGTCAGCTACGACGAAACCGGCAATTACGTTATGGCTCGATTGCTGTTTAACAAAGAAGTGGCTATTCACAAACCCCGATATAACAGTAATTATTATCACTTGGCAAAACCGGTAGAGTTTAATCATGCTGATATGATTCTTTTGGGTAGAGGCCGAAAAACAGGTGAAAAATCGGTGGTATTGATTGAAAAAGGAAGTTTAAACGGTTTTACTTTTATTGATTTGGAATATCAAATCACCAACATAGATGTACTCAAAAACCTATTGACACCCCTAGAAGATAGTTTGGATAATCGATATATTATTAAAAGCAGTATATTGAAAAATCGTATTGATAAAATAATACGATTGTAAAAACTAAGCTTAATCTATGAAATACCTCGTCTGTATTGCCGGACCTACCGCTATTGGTAAAACCAGCTTAAGTATCGCTTTGGCACAACACTTTTCAACTGAGATTATCTCTTGTGATTCCCGTCAATTTTATAAAGAAATGCAGATAGGAACTGCCGTGCCTACTAAAGAAGAATTGAACAGTGTAAAGCACCATTTTATTCAGAATGTCAGCATGCACGATACGTATAATGTGGGACAATACGAAAAAGAAGCCTTGCACAAACTGGACAGCCTTTTTAAAAAGCATAATTTGGTAATTCTAATTGGTGGTAGCGGCTTGTATTTTGATGCGGTTATCAAGGGATTGGATTACTTTCCGGAGGTAGCTCCACATATCCGAAAACAGCTCAATGCGCAATTACAAAAAGAGGGTATCACAGCACTACAAGCGCAATTGGAATACCTAGATCCAAAGAGTTTTCAATCCATCGATATACAAAATCCGCATCGTGTGATTAGAGCCTTGGAAATATGTTTGGGCACTGATAAGCCCTATTCATATTATAAAAATCGAATAAAAACTCCTCGAAATTTTACACCTATTAAAATAGGATTAGACGCAGATCGTAGTATCATTTATAAACGTATCGAACAGCGCGTGGATCTTATGATGGAAGAAGGCTTGGAAGAAGAAGCTAAAAAACTACATCCTTACAAACACCTAAACGCCTTACAAACAGTTGGATACAAAGAGTTGTTCGATTATTTTGATGGAAAAACTACTTTGGATTTTGCCATTTCTGAAATCAAAAAAAATACGCGCCGTTTTGCCAAAAGACAAAATACTTGGTTTAAAAAAGACAAGGAAATACAATGGTTTGATTACCAAACCAATAAAAAAAGCATCATAGAATATATTGAAAAAAATATGCGTTTAAAGGAATCTTCCTAAAACCCCCGATTTATTCAGGGTTTCTTCCCATTCGTCTTCCGGATTACTATCCTTGGTAATCCCACCTCCCACATATAAACGCACTTTTTGTTCTTGAATCTGCAAACAACGCAGGTTCACGTATAAATCCGTTTGATTTTCCATATTTAATTCGCCCAAAAAACCGGTGTAATAGTCCCTGTTATAGTTTTCATTTTCCAATATAAATTCTTGGGCAATCTTTCGGGGTGTTCCACATACTGCCGGTGTAGGATGCAAGGCCTTAATTAAATCATTTAGCTTGAAATCAGCAGACAATCGTCCCGTAATATCACTTTTTATATGATTCAAATGAGCAGCCGTTACTGTTTTCGGCTTAGAAACCTGCAAATCATCGACCATCGGCAATAGTTGATTGATTATAAAATCTGTAACCCACTGTTGCTCTTCTTTTTCTTTTTTATTCCACTCCCTTTTATCCGATTTTAATTTTGTTCCGGCTAAAGACATCGTACTAAAAACATCATTTGTTTGATTCAATAGTTTCTCCGGCGATGCGCCCATCCATAATCCTACAGCAGGATGAAACCAAATACTCACAAATGCATCCGGATACTGATTCAATATTTTGACAAATAAATCAGCGGGTTTAACAGATTTTAATTCTTGAGAAATCTTTCTGGAAATAACTATTTTATTGGCGTGTCCTTCTTTAATAAAATCAATTGCTTTCTGAAGCAAAGTAAGATAATCGTTTTGAACACGTATATCACCCGGCGGTCTATGAGATATCGGAAATGTATTGGTATCGGGTAGTAAAAGGTCAAATGATAAGAATTCACTCTTAGAAAATGGAAACAAAATACTATCCATTTGATTATCAAAAGGAGCAAGAACAAAGCCGGATTCACTATAATCTACCGTGGTATAAAGTGTATCATCTTCCTGAATAACAGCTTTTAAAGTCTTGGATGCGGCTTTTCTATAAAATACAAATGGTGTTTGCAATTTATAAAACTGATCTATTAAAGTCTGATAGGTTTCTTTGGTATAAGGTGTAAACAAATTATTGTGTTTTGGGTAGTACAATATTAGTTAATTTACACAAACTGACCAAATTTCCTTTTTCATCTTCTATGCGTATCTCCCACAGATGTGTAGTCCTGCCTCGATGAATGATCCGGGCGGTGGCGGTGAGCATTCCTGATCGTACACTTTTTAAATGATTGGCACTTATTTCCAAACCTCTTATTTCATAATTTTCTCTGTCAATTAAAAAATGAGAAGCCGTACTTCCTACACTTTCTGCCAATGCTACACTGGCACCACCGTGTAATAAACCCAAGGGTTGATGTACTTTAGAATTAACCGGCATCGTAGCTACTAGATAATCTTCTCCTACATCAACATACCTGATATCCAATGTTTCCATTAAGGTATTGGGAATAGAACTGTTTAATAATTCCAATTTTTCCTTTACATCCATAATCCAATAATTTGAGACAAAAGTAACCAATTCTCATCAAACACAAGTAGCTTAACTAAAAACCCTTCTGTAATGTAATAGGATAGTGGTATCAAGGTTTTTTTTAGATTTTGGAAATTTGGGATTATTCATTCGGATATAATTTCTAATGAAAAAAAAATTAACGTACATTTGTTGTATATTTTTAATCCGTTAAATCATATTTATGCCATATATTTTACGTTGCATATTGGATGTAGAAGAAGATGTTATTCGTGACATTGTACTATCAGAACATCATCATCTGGAGGACTTGCACAGGGCTGTGGTAGAATTTTTCAATTTACCCACCGGTGAAATGGCAAGTTTTTACCGAACCAATAAGGATTGGGATCAAGGCGAAGAAATTCCTTTAATCAATATGAATGATGCCGGTGAACATAATGAAATGAAAGATTACAAAATAGCCGACATTTTCAAAAACACCGCAGACAATCTGCTGTATATCTATGATTTTTTAAATATGTGGACCTTTTTTATCACACTTCAAAATAAGATAGAGACTTCAAAAACCGACACCCCTTACTTGAATTTTAGTGTAGGACAATTACCCGAAAAAGCACCGGATAAAATCTTTACTGGCGAAAATATGATAGATGATTTTGATACGGAATTTGATACTGATTTTGACTTGGATGAAGATATTGAAAATTACTACTAACTATAAGTGCTATCAATGAAAAAAATTATTCTATTACTACTACTCACTCTTGTACAGTATTCTTATGCACAAACAGAAGATGCTTGGGTCTATTTTAATGACAAACCCGATGCCTCCACCTATTTAGCCGACCCGTTGACTATGCTTTCTCAAAGGGCTATAGACCGGCGTATTCGACAAGGAATAGCTCTGGATGAAACCGATGTCCCTTTGTATCCATCGTATGTGGAGCAGATCAGTAATGCAACCGGAATAGTGATTAAAGCCAAATCCAAATGGTTAAACAGTGTGCACGTACAAGGTACTGCCGATGCTATCAATGCGCTCAGCAACCTAGATTTTGTAGCATCTATTGAATTTGCCAATACCGCTCTCAATAATCGAGCAGTATCGGCAACTCCATTGGAAAATCAACATGCCCGTAAATTGGAAGTTGTAACCGATTTTAATTATGGACAAGCGGCTAATCAGATAGAAATGTTGGGCGGTGATTTTTTACATCAGAATAATTTTACCGGACAAGGGATGCAAATAGCCATTATAGATGCCGGATTTACCAATGCAAATACGATGGGTGCTTTTGACAGAATCCGGAATAACAATCAGATTTTGGGTACTTATAATTTTGTAAATAGAATTGAAGATGTATATGGATATCATTATCACGGTACGATGGTATTGAGCACCTTAGCCGGATATGTGGAAGATGAATTTGTAGGAACTGCTCCCGATGCCTCCTATTACTTATTTATGTCAGAAGATGTCACGCAGGAACATCCCATAGAAGAAAGTTTATGGGTAGAAGCCGCTGAAAAAGCGGATAGTCTGGGGGTCGATGTGATCAATACTTCATTAGGATATACCACATTTGATCGTGCGGAATACAACCATACTTATGAACAATTGGACGGAAAGACGACTTATATCACACGAGGCGCCGCTATGGCTTTTACCAAAGGAATTTTGGTTGTGAACGCTGCCGGCAATTCGGGTAGTAGTAGTTGGCACTACATAGGTGCGCCTGCAGATGCACACGAAATATTAAGTATAGGTGCAGTCAATGCCGATGAAACTATGGCTAGCTTTAGTTCTTATGGACCTACATCCGATGGGGTTGTCAAACCGGATGTATGTGCTCAAGGTGGTAGTGCTGCGGTAATTAACACCTCCAATACAATTATCAATGCCAATGGAACCTCATTTGCTTCGCCTATCTTATGCGGAGTTGCCACTTGTTTTTGGCAGGCTTTTCCGGATAAAACCAATACAGAAATAGCACAAGCTATTCGAGAATCAGCGCATTTATACAGTGCTCCCGAAGATCAATACGGCTATGGAATCCCTGATTTTGAAGCCGCTTATACCGTTTTGTCACTGGAAGATAATCAATCTAATACTATCCAAATTTTTCCTAATCCTATAAAAAAAGGACAGATTATGTCTATACAAACACAATCCAATGATTCTATCAAAAAGATGATTGTTACCAATATTTTAGGAAAAACCATCTTGCAGAAACAAGGCGATAATCTACCTCATTTTATTTCTTTTCCAAAAGCGGCAACTGGATTGTATTTTATAGAAATTGGAACCGGCACAACCGATATCATTAAAAAAATAATCATTGAATAAGGATTTACTAAATGCATACACCTATTACACAATTATTTGATATTCAATATCCTATCATTCAAGGTGGTATGATTTGGATCAGTGGTTATAAGCTGGCAGCAGCTGTGAGTAATGCCGGCGGATTGGGCTTGATAGGTGCCGGTTCTATGTATCCCGATGTATTACGAAACCATATCCAAAAAGCCAAAAAAAATACCGATAAATCTTTTGGCGTCAATGTACCTCTACTCTACCCGAATGTGGAAGAAATTATGCAAATAATCGTAGAAGAAAATGTAAAAATTGTATTTACATCTGCCGGAAATCCTAAGACTTGGACTTCCTTTCTTAAAGAGAAAGGGATTACCGTAGTGCATGTGGTAAGCAGTGTCCGATTTGCATTAAAGGCAGAAGCTGCCGGAGTAGATGCCATTGTAGCCGAAGGATTTGAAGCCGGCGGACATAACGGACGGGAAGAGAGCACCACATTTACCTTGATTCCAATGGTTAGAGAACAGATAAAAATTCCGCTGATAGCTGCCGGAGGGATTGCCACGGGTAGAGGTATGTTGGCCGCTATGATCTTAGGAGCCGATGCTGTACAAATGGGTAGTAGGTTTGTAGCCAGTACCGAAGCTTCTGCACATCCTAATTTTAAACAAGCCGTGGTACAAGCCCAAGATGGTGATACGCTAGTCACTCTTAAAGAATTGGCTCCTGTGCGTCTTATTAAAAACCCGTTTTTTTATGAACTTCAAGCCTTTTATAATAAACATCCTGACAAAGAACAACTCAAAGAATTTTTAGGAAGAGCCCGCGCTAAAAAAGGAATGTTTGAAGGAGATTTGGATACCGGCGAATTAGAAATTGGTCAAATCGCCGGATTGATTCACGAAATAAAACCGGTTGATGAAATAATCCAATCTATTATAGCTGAATACCAACAAGTACAATCGGATTGGTGTTAAACTTCTCTATTTTTGTTTAATCTTTATAAAATACTCCTTACGACTTTTGTTATTTAGTTTTGCTTCACGCAACCAAGGATTCAATATTTTAAGTTCCTTATAAGTCATATCAAAATTTTTGGCAAATAGTGCCATATCGGATATTACAGTATCTACCCGCACTTGATAGGATATAAGTGGTTTATATAAATCCTGTGTTTCAAAACTAAAACCATACTTTTTAGGATGAGATAAAATTTCTTTTACGGCAATAATTCTAGGTACATAACGTGCCGTTTCATCATTTAGTAATAGGTCGTAATAATTGGAAACTTTTTGTTGTTCCAATCTATCGGCAATACGTTTGTTTCCGGCATTGTACGCAGCGGCGGCAAGTGACCAACTCCCAAATCGTTCTTTGGCTTTCAGGATGTATTGACATGCTACTTCAGTAGATTTTTCCAAATCATAGCGTTCATCTACATTATCATTAATTTCCAGACCGTATTCCTTTCCGGTTGCTTTCATTATTTGCCAAAAACCTTTGGCACCGGATGGGGAAGTCACATTTTGAAGACCACTTTCTATCAAAGCTAAATATTTAAAGTCATCGGGCACACCATTACGCGCTAAAATAGGTTCAATAACCGGAAAATATTTATGCGCTCTTTTAAACATCAACAATCCATTGGATTGCCAATAAGTATTCACTAATAATTCCCGATCTATTCGTTCATATACGTCTGAATCCTGTAAAGGCACTTTTTCACCGGAAAAATCTAAGTTTTCAGGGATAACCAAGGCTTTTATATCATAAAGTTCACTGGTGCTTTTTTCAATAGGATCGCGCATTTCATGAGTATCGTCGGCATTGGATACGGCATTAATTAACACTGTACTTATAACCAAAATACTCAATACAATTAATATTCTATTCGCTTTATTCATATTTTTTGGGTTAAAACCGATTAAAATGGTGAGTTAAAAGTAGCAAAAAATTTGGAAACCTTGTCTTTTTCTGAAAGTAATGGGTCTATAATCTGCCAATCAATTCCTAAAGTAGTGTCATTCCACAACAAGGCATCTTCAGATTCCGGATGGTAATAATCGGAACATTTGTAAGAAAACAAAGTGTTATCTTCCAAGGTTAAAAAACCGTGCGCAAAACCTTTTGGAATAAATAATTGTTGTTTATTCTCGGCAGTGAGAACTGTTTTATAATGTTGTCCGTAGGTCGCTGAATTTTTACGTAAATCAACCACTACATCCAACACACTTCCTGTAATGACTCGTACCAATTTGGCTTGTGCAAAGGGTGGATGTTGAAAATGCAAACCTCTTAGAACTCCTTTTTGTGACAAAGATTCATTATCTTGAACAAAATTGACACCCAAGGCATCTCCCCATAATTGTTGGTTATAAGATTCCATAAAGTACCCCCGGGCATCTTTATATACCTTAGGTTGTATAATTAATAATCCTTCAAAAGGTGTTTGTTGTATTTCCATCCATTTTATGTTATAATACGTCTTGCAAGATAGCATTAATTCGCTTAGCTTTATCAATAATCATAATATGGGTTCCATTGGGTACTGCTATAGCATTATGAATATTATGAAAGGGAAAAATCATATCCTTAGTCCCGTGAATATGAATCACATCCGGATCGGATATTGCACGTTTCCAATTGACAATCGTGTGGATAGCCCAAGGAAGATACAGTGTATCACGCATACTCAGGTATTTTTTATAGAGTTGTATGCGTCGTTTGACCAAATGACCAAAAGCAAATTTTTCATATTTTTCAATATTAGAAAAGGCTTTTGTCGGTAAGATTTTGTGTAAATTGGTTTTTTGTGCAAATCGCATACGCGATGGCATTTCATATTTATTTTTGATACTGGAAATAATAATTACTTTATAGGGATGTACGATTTGTTTCATCTCTTGAACCATTACACCTCCAAAAGATACTCCTATCAGAATACTATTCTGATGTTTAATAAAGGTACTCATCCTCTGGGCATAGCTTTCCAGGGTTTCATCTTTGGAATTGGGTATTAGCCACTCTAAAAAATGCAATTCATACCGATCTTCAGGAAGCTTAATATAATCAAAAATAGCCGGACTGGCTGCCAAGCCGGGAACAAAATATATATGTTTTTTTTCTTTGCTCATAGGGCAAAGTTACGCTATCCAATCAAAAAGGACAATTCCGTCTTCATCAATTTTTGTTAAAACTACACGATGTAAGGTATTGACCAATTCCTTGCGGTAAGGTGTTTTTACTTTTACATAATTCTCTGTAAAGCCAAACATATAAGCATTTTTATGTTCACTTTCAAAAAGAACGGTTTTTTCTTTCTTTAATTGACTTTCATAAAATGCCCGGCGTTTTTTTACAGACAGCCCCCGTAACATTTTACTGCGTTTATGACGCACTTCTTTTGGCACCACTCCTTTCATTTCCACCGCTTCTGTATTCGGTCGTTCTGAATACGTAAAGACATGTAGATAAGAGATATCCAATTCATTGAGAAAATGATAGGTTTCCAAAAATAGTTCATCTGTCTCACCCGGATAACCTACAATGACATCTACACCAATACAAGCATCGGGTAAAACCGATTTAATTTTGGCAACTCTATCAGCGTATAATTCTCTTTTGTACCTCCTTTTCATACTCTGAAGGAGTGTATTACTACCGGATTGTAAAGGAATATGAAAATGTGGAACAAAGTTCTGGGAATTTGCCACAAAATCGATGGTTTCATTTTTCAATAAATTAGGTTCAATAGATGATATTCTAATTCGTGCTACACCCTCAACTTGATCCAACGCAACGACCAAATCATAGAACGTATGCTGGTGATTTTTATCCCCTAGTTCTCCTTTTCCATAATCTCCTATATTCACACCCGTCAAAACAATTTCTTTAATCCCTTGTGATACGATTACGCGCGCATTATGCAATACATTTTCTAAGGTATCGCTTCGGGAAATACCCCTTGCCAAAGGAATGGTACAATAGGTACATTTATAGTCACATCCATCTTGAATTTTCAGAAAAGCACGGGTTCTATCACCTAGAGAATAGGCACTTTCGTACGCATCTACCGTATCTATTTCGCAAGAATGTATTTCGGTGATATTATTTTTTTGCAAAGACGTGATATAGTCGGTTATCTTAAATTTTTCGTTAGCCCCTAAGACCAAATCTACGTGGTCCACCTGTGCCAGCTCTTCCGGTTTGAGTTGGGCATAACATCCGATAGCGATAATAAAAGCTTGTGGATTTTTTTTATAAGCGGCCTTAACTATATTCTTGAAGCGTTTATTGGCATTGTCCGTGACAGAACAAGTATTGATTACATATATTTCAGCCGGATCATCAAAGGATACTCTTTGATATCCGGAAACTTCAAAGTTTCTGGCAATGGTAGCGGTTTCGGAAAAGTTAAGTTTGCATCCTAATGTGTAGAAAGCAACAGCCGGTAGTGTCGTCATGGTAGTTTTTAATAAGTTGCAAAGATAAACTTAATGCACTTCAAAAAACAAATTTAAAAATGAGAATTTTAAGTTGAAACCGCCCTTACTATTCAAAAAAACTAAAAACACTCCCACCATACTTTCTAGATGAGACAAAATGTGCCATAGCTGACAAATCTGTTTTAGTGGAATGTTCGATAATTAACAAGCCTTTATCTGCGGTCAATAAATCATTTTCAAAAACCAATTCCGGAATTTTTTGAAATCTTTCAATAGAAAAATCATAGGGAGGATCGGCAAAAATAATATCAAATTTTCGATGTATTTTCTTTAAATACCGAAATACATCCATTTTGACACTTACAATAGAAAAATCCAATTCATCATTGATTTTACTAATATATTTTACACAAGCATAATGAGCATCAACTGCTGTAATATCGGCAGCTCCTCTGGAAGCAAATTCATAAGCTATATTTCCGGTTCCTGAAAACAAATCTAAAACCTTTAAGTCTGCAAAATAGTATTGGTTGTCCAATATATTAAACAAAGCCTCTTTTTGCATATCTGCAGTAGGTCTAACAGGTAAATTTTTGGGCGCACTAAGTCGTTTCCCTTTATATTTTCCCGAAATGATACGCATCTTAGAACTGATTTAACAATTCAAAATAATAATGACGTTCTATATTGGGATTCGCTTCATAAAAATCTTCAGAAAGGCTGAAATTATCTACCCGTAAAAAATTGATAAATCGTACATATTTATACGTAATTTCAAATAAAGGAGAATGTTTATTAATCGCTCCTAAAAAAATAATTCTTTGGGTTCCAGGATCGAGGAATAATTGCTCCATAGTAAAGAGAATGTAATACAAAAAATCCTCTTTGGTAGTATATAAAAAACTATTGTGAAATTGTAGTTTATTGTCTTCAATAAAGACAATTTCAAAACTGTGTTTGGCTACATTGACAAAAAATAATTTTCCAGGTGTTTCTTTATAATATTTTAAAAGACTGGATACCAGAATACTGGAAGAATGTAAAAAATCAAACTCTCCGTACTTTTCCGCTAAAAAAGTATTCACATTCTCAAAAGGAATATACACGTTATTCGTTTCATTCTCTTCTAATAAATCCACAGCAATCTGATCTGTTTCCAAAACCTTTACCGTATATTTCAGGTAGTCTTTTTTGTTTTGTTTGTCAAAGAGTGTTTCAGGTACAATAGTCGATAGATTGTTCTTATGAGAGACATTGACAGAATCGAACTTTCTGGATAACAAGGGTTCCTGTTCATATACCATCTTTACAGCTTCTAATAGTTGTTCCGGAGTTTGCGCTCTATTGGTGAATTCATATTCGGTTAACTGCACCACATCTACCAGATCCTTATCAAAAATACAATAAGTCAATCCGTCCAAATTAATTTGAACGGATAAATGACTTTTCTCCAGATTTTGAAAATCGACGAGATTATTCTGTGTCTGTATCTTCTTTTGTATCATAAGTTGGGGGCCAGTTACCACTATCTTTTACATCTTCTAAAGTACCAACAGAGATATATTCACCTCTTACTTGATCTACGGCGTATTGATTAATCTCTTGTTCTATTAAATCTTTGTTCATACCCGCTAACACAACTTTCTTAGGCACTTTTACCTCGAAAACAGGTGTTTTTATTTCAGCTACTCCCTTGAGAACATAACCGGTAGCTATATCAAAATTAGTATTGGTACCGGGAACTTTTGCCAAGTTTTTATAGTCTTTATTTTTAAACGATTCGATTACTTTTTTGAATCCAATAGTATCTACTACTTTAAACTCTACTTCCCTTTCTACCCCTCTTTCCATTATTTTTTTAGATTTCTCATAGGTCCGTACGATAGGAAAACTATCTGTTTCAATAAAATGTTCCAGTTCATTAAAGTCTTTAGAGTAATCACCTTTTACAGTTCTATAGGCTATTTCGGCTTCACGTATCACTTTCAGCTTATCAATAACCTTAGCGTAACGTTTTTTCTTTTCTTGATGAAACCTAATATTACCCATTACACCATCATAAATTTTATACCCTAAAAAGATGGCGGTAAGTAGCAAAGCCAATGAGATAATCCAATGAAATTTCTTGGGAACGTAATCAACTATTAACTTTGCAATAAATGGAAAGATAATGATTAAAGCAATGACTAGAATTATAAATTTGATCATGATGTAAAAAAATTATATGTGTTTGTTATCTCGCAAATTTAATAAAAATATTTACATACGAAAGTAATTTGTGATAGAGAATATTATATTTCAATAAACTTTCGACAAAATGAATGTTTATGAAAAAAATTAGTTCCTTTGTGTTTTATGACCACTATGACTAATGATAAGCACAGCACAAGCATTCAACACACATCTTAAAAAAGTTTTTCCCCACACGCCCACCCTTTTGCAAGAAGCGTTAATGGTTCAGTTTTCTAAATTTATTTTTGATACAAATCCCCATAGTTTATTTTTATTAAAAGGATATGCCGGTACCGGTAAAACTACCATTATCAGTACTATTGTCAAGCATTTATGGCGTGCCGAAAAAAAATCGGTGCTGCTAGCTCCTACCGGAAGAGCGGCTAAAGTCATTGCCAATTATGCTGAAAGAGATGCCTATACCATTCATAAAAAAATATACCATCCTAGAAAATCCAAAGGAGGCAGCATTCGATTTGTATTAAAAAAAAACACCCATACCGATACCATTTTTTTTGTAGATGAAGCCTCTATGATACCGGATAAACCGGATTATAATGCTACTAATTATAAAGATAGTTCATTATTACAAGATTTGATAAGCTATATATATGGTGGCAAACACTGCAAATTGGTATTAATTGGTGATACTGCTCAATTACCTCCTGTAAAATTAGTAATCAGTCCGGCATTGGATATGGATAAGCTCACGTTGGATTATAACAAAGATGTTACGGAACTAGAACTTACCGAAGTGATGCGACAACAAGATTTTTCCGGAATTCTAATCAATGCAACACAACTGAGAAACCTATTGGCGAGTTATGGCGATGCGCAGTTTCAATTTGACATCCGGCAGCCCGATATCATCCGATTGATTGATGGTTATGAAATTGAAGAAGCTATTTACCAATCCTATCAAGAAGACAGTATAGAAGAAACCACTATCATAGTACGTTCTAACAAACGAGCCAATCAATACAACCAACAAATCCGATCTAAAATACGCGGACAAGAAAGCGATATATCTACGGGTGATTATATTATGGTCGTTAAAAATAATTACTATTGGCTGGATGATACTTCCAAAGCCGGTTTTATTGCCAATGGAGATACTTGTGAGATTTTGGAAATTTTTAATCGTAAAGAATTGTACGGATTTCATTTTGCAGAAGCTAAAATACGGATGATAGATTATCCGGATGAACCACCATTTGAAACCGTGTTATTATTGGATACATTAACTGCCAATACGCCTTCTTTATCCTATGAAGATAACCAAAAATTATATCACGAAATTGCTAAAGATTACGCACATTTATCTTCCAAATACAAAATTTTTCAGAGTATCAAAGAAAACAAATATTTCAATGCCTTGCAGATCAAGTTTTCGTATGCCGTAACCTGCCATAAATCACAAGGCGGACAATGGAATCAAGTTTTTATTGAAAAACCCTGGCTTCCGGAAGGTCAGAATATAGATTATTGGCGATGGCTTTATACCGCACTAACCCGGGCGCAAAAGAAAGTGTATTTAATAGGATATACTGATGATGATTTTTTATCTTAGCGCTTTAAAACGTATCTATTTTTCAGAATAATAAATTTAATTATGAAAAAACTATTTGGCAAATTTGTATTGGCACTTTTAGGATGGAAAAGTGACTTTCCTAAAGAATATCAAGTGGATAAATTTGTAATTATCGCCGCACCACATACCTCTAATTGGGATTTGGTTTATGCACTGGCTGTTTTTTGGAAATTTGATATTCCTGTGAAGTATTTTATCAAAGATTCTTTTACCAAAGGGCTGCATGGTCCTATTTTCAAAGCCTTAGGAGCTATAGGAGTCAATAGAAGTAAAACCGGTAATCTGGTACATCACGCTGCCGCTACTATTCAAAAAATGGATAGAATAGCACTAATGGTTCCTGCTGAAGGTACACGATCTAAAGTAAATAAATGGAAGACCGGCTTTTATCACATCGCCCGAAAGGCAAATGTCCCGGTAGCTTTAGGTTATCTGGATTACAAAAACAAGGTAGCCGGTGTAGGAGATTTAGTTACACTAAGCCCCAACTTTGAAGAAGATATGGCTAAAATAGAGAAATTTTACAGTAAAATTACTGCAAAATATCCCGAAAAGTATAATAAAAAAATATATTAATTATTGTGCTGCCACCACTTCTTGTGAAGGTGCTGTATTAGCATCGGCCGTTAAACCACAGCCCTTTTTCTTGGAACCACAAGAACTTAAACTGGTCAATATAAAAGCAAATACTAAGAGATAAACGATTTTTTTCATCTTTACATTAATTATTTTAGGTTGCAAACATAACATTATTATTATAGAACGGCAAAAACTTATAAATATTTTCGCTTTTATTCTACTAATTTATCCAATGTATATTGAATCAATTCTTCGACTGCCTTATATGGATCTTCACTAAAAGTCCCATTGGCTCGGTTGGCAATAATACAATTCATCGAACAGGCTTTGTGCCCCATAAGCTTAGATAATCCGTAAATGGCGGAAGTTTCCATCTCTAAATTGGTAACTCGATGTCCATTAAATTCAAAATTATCTATTTTACTATTGAGTGTGGGATCTTGAATAGCCAAGCGCAATACCCTACCCTGCGGTCCAAAGAAACCACCGGCCGTCGCTGTAATACCGCGATGCACCTTAGCTCCTCCGGCTAATTTATCACCTAATTCCGGGTTGTTTTGAACAAAATAAGGGTCGGCTTTTCTAGACGCCCAACCAGTGTGTGCTACAAAAGCTTCAGAAAAATCGTGTTCCACGACCTTATCGCAATCATAAAACCACAACATACCGTCAAAACCCAAACCATAATCAGCCAGTACAAATTCATTAACAGGAATGTCTTTTTGCAAAGATCCGGAAGTACCAATACGTACGATGGTCAATGATGTACGTTTTTCTTTTATGGTACGTTTTTCTAAATCAATATTGACCAAGGCATCCAATTCATTCATTACAATATCAATATTGTCCGGACCAATACCCGTAGATAGCACAGTCAATCGCTTTCCTTTATAAGTTCCGGTCATCGTTCTAAATTCCCGTTTTTGGGTCTCAAACTCTATATGATCAAAATGTTTTGCCACCTTGGGAACTCTATTTTGATCTCCCACAAAAATAATGGTATCTGCTATGTTTTCAGGTTTCAAATTAAGATGGTAAATACTACCATCGGGATTTAAAATTAATTCGGATTCGGCTATTCTACTCATAATTTTCAATTTAGAAAAACAACAAAATTACAGAAAAATCGGTTTCAATCCATTAAAAATAATAAAATTAATATCCATATGGACTAATATGATTACAACTTATTGAATTTTAGAAACTTACGGCTATATTCTATTTAGCCACATTGATAGCACGGGTTTCCCGTATAACGGTCACACGCACTTGCCCTGGATAGGTCATATCATTTTGTATTTTTTGAGAAATATTAAAGGATAATTCCGAAGCTTGATCATCGGTCACTTTATCACTTTCTACAATAACACGCAGTTCTCTACCGGCTTGTATCGCATAGGCTTTCTGCACACCTGTAAAGGCAAAAGCAGTGTCTTCCAAGTCTTTTAAACGCTGGATATAAGAGTCCAATACCTGACGTCTGGCTCCGGGTCTAGCGCCGGAAATGGCATCACAAACCTGAACAATAGGAGCGTATAATGATTTCATTTCTATTTCATCGTGGTGTGCGCCTATGGCATTGCATACATCCGATTTTTCACCGTATTTTTCTGCCCATTTCATTCCTAATAATGCATGGGGCAATTCACTTTCTTCATCCGGTACTTTACCAATATCGTGTAGCAAACCGGCTCTTTTGGCAACCTTAGGATTCAATCCCAACTCAGCTGCCATAATACCACATAGATTGGCTACTTCTCTAGAATGCTGTAACAGGTTTTGTCCGTATGAAGATCTGAATTTCATACGACCTACTACTTTGACCAATTCGGGATGTAAACCGTGAATTCCCAAATCAATAACAGTACGTTTACCCACCTCGGCAATCTCTTGATTGATTTGTTTTTCGGTTTTGGCAACTATTTCTTCTATTCTAGCCGGATGGATTCTACCATCAGTTACCAGCTTGTGCATCGATAAGCGGGCTATTTCTCTTCTTACCGGATCAAAACAAGATAAGATAATCGCTTCCGGGGTGTCATCGACTATAATTTCTACACCTGTTGAGGCTTCTAAAGCACGGATATTACGCCCTTCTCTACCGATAATTCTTCCTTTTACATCATCAGAATCCAGGTTAAATACGGAAACACAATTTTCTACTGTTTGTTCTACTCCTACTCGTTGAATGGTGTTTAACACAATTTTACGCGCTTCTTGCTCTGCGGTTAATTTGGCCTCTTCCATCTGTTCTTGGATATAAGCCATAGCATCTGTCTTGGCTTCTTCCTTAACCGATGCGATCAACTCTTTTTTGGCTTCTTCAGCAGAAAGGCCGGATAATACTTCCAGTTGTTCTACCTGTTTTTTATGAATTTTATCGGTCTCTTTTTGTTTTTTCTCCAAGAAATCCAAGCGATAATTATAATCCTTTATTTTGGATTCTAACTCTTGAGCTTCTTTTTTATTTTTATTCAACAGTTGCGAAACTTGTGATTCTTTATCCCGAATACGTTTTTCAACTTCAGCCATTTTTTTGTCACGAGCCAAAATCACTTTTTCGTGTTCCGATTTTAATTCGATAAACTTTTCTTTGGCTTGCAGAATCTTATCTTTCTTGATGACTTCTGCCTGCGCTTTGGCTTCTTTTATTATCGTTGCAGCTTCTTTTTTAGAACGACCTATGGTGCCTGACGCCCGTTTTTTTTCGATTATTTTAGCGATTGCAAAACCCAGTCCCAGACTGATTATTGCAATAATGATATATAGTATATTTGGATCCATTATGTTAAATTTAAATATATAAAAAACCTGCATTAATTGGATTTTAAAAACTCCATTCAAACAAGTTTAGGGCTAACTATGTGATCAAGTATCCGTTCTAAGATGGCTCGCTTTAACACATACGACTTACCCTTTTGAATAGAATCGTGTTGAGTTTCATAATCAAAAATTAATGCAGGTAGTAATTTGTTTTTATGTAAAGAACTTAGTTTGTTATTTTTTCGTCTAACAATTTATGTAATTTTTCAATTCGTTTGGTGGCATCCTTCAATACATTCTCATTATCTATCCCTTTAATCTCTAAAGCTGAGGCAAATTGTAAAGCACACATCGCCAAGACATCTTGCTTATCACTTACCGCATAATCCTGTTCAAAACGCATTACCAATTCATTAATTTTTTTCGCCGCTTTACGCATCCCTTCTTCTTCATTAGGGGAACTAATGTTGAGAGGATATACTCTATTAGCAATGGTAACTCGTATTTTAATTTTATCTGCCATAAACAAAAGAACTAATCACTTAATTGTGCAACACACCAATCAATTTCTTTGATCAATGCATTTATTTTTTGCGAGGTTTCTCTCGTGTTATTATTACTACCTTGTATGGTTTTGGCAACTTTCAT
>CAYNFJ010000024.1:0-22895 GCA_964396505.1 uncultured Polaribacter sp.
TTAAGGAGAAAGATTTCTTTTTTAAACAAAAATATGTTGAATGAATAAAAATTACAAACCGCTAACAAAAAATATACTACATATCTCCGCAATTAGCTGTAAATATGAAAGTTAACACACAAAATAAAGAATATTGTAGCACGAAAATTATTATTTCAAAATGCGGTACACAGCATATTCAAACAGATATGTATACTAAATAAAACCTTAAAAAATAGACGTATGAAAAAATATATATTCATATTCTTTATTTTCATTTTCATAAATTATGCAAGTGGACAAGAAACTACTCGAAAAGTAGAAGAAAAAGAAATATATTCAACTGTATTTGATACAATAAGAAAAATTTCTGTTTATCTGCCTTATCAATATTTTGATGAGCCTGATAAAAAATTTCCTGTAATTTATCTTTTTGATGCACAATCAGATGAAATGTTTGATTTGGGTTCTTCAATATCAGGTTACCTATCTTCATCTGAATTAATCAAGCCTATGATTGTTGTAGGTATTAAAACGGATGATAGATGGAATGAGTTTTTACCTAAAAACAGATATAAAAAAACACAAGAAAGGTATAAACCACCAATGGGAAACGCAGATTCTTTAGTTAAACATTTAAAGAAAGAGGTTTTTCCTTTTATCAAAAAGAGTTACAGAGTGTTATCAACCAAAATAGGAATAGGGCACTCATTAGCTGGAACATTTTTAACCTATAACTATCTTGAATACCCCAAAATGTTTGACGCTGTAATAAATATTTCGCCAAACCTTGATTATGATAAAGAACAATTGCTTGAAAAACTTAACATTTTTAAAAACAATGAAGAAGATATAAACTCATATTATTATGTTGCTTATGGAAAAATAGGAAATCCTGAAACACGCTTTTATCCTGCAACAGAAAAAGCAATAAAAATATTTTCCAGCAAAGGTCTTTATATAGATTATGATAAAATGGAAAAAGAAAATCATTCTTCTATTTTACCATTTGCTATTGAAAAAGGACTTTTAAAATACAATCAATATATTTTCTCAATACCTCGGAATACCAAAAAATATTACGAAAGTTTAGAGCAAAAAGGTGAGATAAAATTGAAAGCAAGTGATATAAATATGTTAGCCTATGAAAATTTTTGGAAAGACCAAATTGACAATGCAATTACGATAATCAAATGGGGAATTGATAAATTTCCAAATGAAGATAACCTTTATGATAGTTTGGGAGAATTTTTAGAAAAAAAAGGAAATATAAAAGAGGCTCATAATTCCTATAAAAAAGCAATTGAAACAATAAAAGAAAGAAAATCTGAATTTACAAAAAGTGATTATAAAAAACGAATATCTGCATATCAGAAAAATTGTAAACGTACTAAGCAATAAGAATATACAACATTTTGTATAGTTGATGATTACAAATTATTTCTTCCAAAAATTGTTTTGTAAAATGAAACTTAGTGTAAAAGTAAATACAGTACCTTATATACACATCATTATCCATTCAAGCAGATGGTATCAATCAAGATTTCACCTTTTTATCAAACCAAAAACACCCCTATTTCCATTTCGAAAATCACGTATATAAAGTCTTTGCGTAAATCTTAATATATTTGCATTTCAACTAAATAGACAACAAGGTGGCGAAAACCAAGAAAGTAACTCCTTTAATGAAGCAATACAACAGCATCAAGGCAAAATATCCGGATGCAATGTTACTGTTTCGTGTAGGTGATTTTTACGAAACTTTTGCCGATGATGCGGTTAAAGCCGCCAAAATATTGGATATTGTCCTGACGAAACGCGGGGCGGGTAGCGAAACCGAAACGGCCTTAGCCGGATTTCCACATCATTCCATCAACACCTATTTGCCTAAACTGGTCAAAGCCGGTATGCGGGTAGCAATCTGCGATCAATTGGAAGATCCTAAGATGACCAAAAGCATTGTCAAGAGAGGGGTTACCGAATTGGTCACACCGGGGGTATCGCTCAACGATGAGGTTTTACAATCCAAAAGCAATAATTTTCTAGGGGTTATCCACTACGGTAAAAAATGGTTGGGCGTTGCTTTTTTAGATGTCTCAACCGGCGAATTTCTGACGGCGCAAGGAGACACGGCTTATATCGATAAATTATTACAGAATTTTCAACCCAATGAGTTGATCATCCAAAAACAACATAAAAACCGGTTCCTTCAGGATTTTGGGGACCGTTTCTATGTCTATTATATGGAGGATTGGGCTTTTCAAAAGGATTTTGCCAACGAAGTATTAATCAAACACTTTAATGTATCTAGCTTAAAAGGTTATGGTATAGCTAATTTAACAGATGGTATTATCGCTTCCGGAGTTGCCTTACACTATCTGTCGGAAACCCAACACAAGCAGTTGCAACACATCAACACCATCAGCCGTATAGAAGAAGATCATTATGTATGGATGGATCGGTTTACCATTCGTAATTTGGAATTATTTCAAGCCAATACGGCAGATGCCGTCAGTCTTTTGGAAATAATTGACAGCAGTATTTCCCCTATGGGCGGTCGTTTACTCAAACGCTGGTTGACATTGCCTTTAAAAGATGCAACACGCATTAAAAAAAGGCAAGAAATCGTCAAGTTTCTGATAGAAAACGATACGGTTTACGATAACTTAGTGCACCAAATAAAACAAATCAGCGATTTGGAGCGGTTGATTTCCAAAGTTGCTACAGCTCGTATCAGCCCCCGGGAAGTCGTGCTTTTAAAAAATTCGCTAAACGCCGTGATTCCCATCAAAGAAATGGCGGAAAAAAGTGAAAATGCTGCTTTTAAAAGCATCGGAGAACAACTGCAATCTTGTAGCGGTTTACGGGAACGTATTGATCTGGTTTTACAAGACGATGCACCGGTAAATGTAGCCAAAGGAAATGTTATTAAACCCGGATTTTCTAGTGAGTTAGACGAACTACGGGCTTTATCGCAATCCGGAAAATCTTATTTGGATGAAATGTTACAACGTGAGTCGGAACGCACTCAAATTCCTTCTTTAAAAATTGCCTTTAACAACGTGTTCGGCTATTATATTGAAGTGAGAAACACTCATAAAAATAAAGTTCCCGAAGAATGGATCCGCAAACAAACCCTAGTAAATGCCGAACGGTATATTACACCGGAATTAAAAGAATATGAGACAAAAATTCTGGGCGCCGAAGAAAAAATAAGTGTGCTGGAACAACAAATTTATGCCGAATTACTGAGTTATATGATGGATTCCATCCAACCCGTGCAACTCAATGCACAGGGGGTTGCGCAATTGGATGTATTGGCTTCTTTTGCACATAATGCCATTCACAACAACTATGTTCGACCTATCATAGATGATTCAACCGATATCGCAATAAAAAACGGGCGACATCCGGTTATTGAAAAACAGTTACCTATAAGTGAACCTTATATTGCCAACGATTTGTTTTTAGATCGAAAACAACAGCAAATCATTATGATTACGGGTCCCAATATGAGTGGTAAATCGGCTATTTTACGGCAAACGGCACTCATTGTTTTATTGGCACAAATTGGTAGTTATGTACCTGCCGAACACGCCCGAATTGGTTTGATTGATAAAATATTTACCCGTGTAGGTGCCAGTGATAATATTTCGATGGGAGAAAGCACCTTTATGGTAGAGATGAACGAAACCGCCAGCATCTTAAACAACATTACCGAGCGTAGCTTGGTATTACTGGATGAAATAGGGCGTGGCACCAGTACCTATGACGGAATTTCCATCGCTTGGGCTATTGCAGCATACCTGCATGAACATCCGGCAAAAGCCAAAACCTTATTTGCTACGCATTATCACGAGCTCAATGATATGAGTCAAAGCTTTGAACGAATCAAAAACTTTAATGTCAGCATCAAGGAGTTGAAAGATAAAGTAATTTTTCTGCGAAAATTAGTTCCCGGAGGTAGTGAACACAGTTTTGGTATCTATGTAGCCCAATTAGCCGGGATGCCTGCACCGGTCATTCATAAAGCAAAAAAAATACTCAAACGGCTGGAAAAAAATCACACGCAAGAAGACATCAAAAACAGCTTGCAACAGGAAACACAAGAAGATATGCAACTCAGTTTTTTTCAACTGGACGACCCCTTATTAATGGATATCAAAGATGAAATTCTCAGTACCAATATCGATGCGCTAACCCCTATTGAAGCGCTGATGAAACTCAATGAAATCAAACGCATGCTGTTGGGGAAAAAGGGATAAAACCAGCTTTCAACTCTATCAAGAGATTTTTCTCTGAAAGTTTCGCCACTTGAATGACATACCGCTTAGGTTTGGTTTTATAAAATTTATGGGTTTTTAAATGCTAAAAATCCATGTTCTAAAGAAAAAACAATACCTTTGATTTTACAAACAGATTTAACCGGAAATGAATTTCTATTTTTTTCGTATTCATACAAATCCTTGGCAATACTTGGTCTTATCCTTTGCCTTACTGATTGCTTTTGGCACCGGTTTATTATTATTGCCTATTGTACAACACGAACAATCCTTAGCATTTATAGATGCCCTGTTCACCGCTACTTCGGCAGTATGTGTAACCGGATTGGTCACTTTGCCTACTTCCGGATTTAACACAGCCGGACAAGTGGTGATCCTGTTACTTATCCAATTAGGCGCTATTGGTATTATGACCTTAACTTCCTCCTTTTTATTGACACTCAAGGGAAACTTACGATTAAAACACCGGTTGAGCTTTTCAAGATTGCAAGATAATTACGATTTACACGATGCTAATTATATTCTGAAAAATATTGTCAAAATTACTTTTATAACAGAATTTATAGGCGCAATAGCGCTTACGGTCGGTTTTTTAGTAGCCGGTTTGCCTTTTGGCAAAGCTTTATATCAGGGCATATTTCACTCCATTTCCGCTTTTTGCAATGCCGGCTTTTCAACCTATGACACGAGTATTGTCGGATTAAACCCAATTATCAAATACACGATAAGCATACTGATTATTATTGGAGGAATTGGTTATTTTGTATTATTTGAACTTTTGGAAAGTAGCAAAAAAAGATCCTTGAGTTTGCATTCCAAGATCGTTTTGATAAGTACTTTTGCATTAATCGTATCAGGAAGTCTGTTATTGATGCTTTTTGAACAGGGTGGAATGAGTTTTACCGATAGTTTTTTTCAATCGGTAACAACCCGTACCGCCGGATTTAATTCGGTAGATTTAAATCAACTCCATGTTTCTTCTATCTTTATCTTGGTGATATTAATGTTTATCGGGGCATCGCCCGGTTCAACCGGTGGCGGAATAAAAACCACCAATTTTTTTGTGATTATCCTTTCTATCATTGCAGTATTAAAGGGTAAAACCGAAGTAATCGTATTTAAACGAAGTATTTCATACCGCTATATACTCAAAGCATTTGCTACTACCGTTATTTATTTTGGAATTATTTCCATAGGAGTCGTATTACTTTTACAAGACAAAAATTTGCATTTTGAAGAAGCTGTTTTTGAAAGTGTATCGGCTATGGGAACGGTAGGTTTATCATTGGGAATTACCCCTATTCTGAGCGTTTCCGGAAAAACAATTATTATCTTACTGATGTTTATCGGTCGTTTAGGTCCCTCTTCTTTTGCGATGGCCAGCTTGGTACAGGAAAAAAATGTAACAATAAAATATCCGAATGGAACCATTTATTAACTTGACATATGAAAACAATTCAAAATGATATCGCTGTAATTGGTTTAGGCACCTTTGGCTATGAGCTAGCCGTGCAACTCCAAAAAAAAGGGCATAGTGTAATGGCAATAGATATAGATATGGATAAAATCAATCATATAAAAGATGCTGTTTCTATTGCAATTCAAGCCGATGTTACCGACGAAGATGTGTTACGTAAAATAGAAATTCACAAATTTGATAAAGTCATTTTTGGGATGAGCAGTGCCTTGGAAAGTATTATCCTATCCATTACTTTAATGAAAAAACTTCAGGTACAATACATCATTGGAAAAGCCAATAAACAGATTCAAAAAGAAGTTTTACTTAAAATAGGAGCCGACGAAGTGATTCTTCCCGAAATAGCAACAGCCATCCGGTTAGCAAATAAAATTACCAATCCAAATATATTAGAACGTTTTGATATAGATGAAGAACAATCTTTTATGGAAGTAAAAGTTCCTAAAGAATTTCTTCATAAATCTTTGCGAGAATTAGAACTCCGGAAGAATTACGGTATCAATGTCATTATGAAAAAATACAATGGAAAAACAGAAATAGTTACCGATCCGGATATGGTATTCAATGAAAAGGATACCATCTATGTCATTGGAAAAAACAAGGATATTCAGAAAATTTTTCACGTCTAAAATCCTTTTATAAACGTTCAATATGTCTCATAAAACAGCTAAAATACTGGTGAGTGGCGGTACGGGATTAGTCGGTTCGCATCTATTGGTACAACTTGTAAAAAAAGGGAATACCATACGGGCTTTACGCCGGAAAAATTCTGATCTTACAAAAGTAAAACAGGTGTTTTCGTATTACGATATGGAACCTGATTTTGATCGGATAGAATGGGTAACCGGTGATATAACTGATATCCCTTCATTGGAAGATGCTTTTCAAGGCATAACCCACGTGTATCATTGTGCTGCCGTAGTGAGTTTTAGCCGTAAAGATGAAAACTTGATGCGAAAAGTCAACATAGAAGGAACAGCCAATATGGTCAATTTATCCTTGGCTTACAAGGTAGCAAAATTCTGTTATGTCAGTTCCATTGCCACCTTGGATAAAAAAAGAGAAAATAGCTTGATAGACGAGTCTTGCGAATGGAATCCCGAAAATAATAATTATGATTACGCCATATCCAAATATGGAGGTGAAATGGAAGTGTGGCGGGCCTCACAAGAAGGTTTGGATGTGATTATTGTACACCCGGGAGTCATTTTAGGAAGTGGTTATTGGACGTATAATACCGGTCGTTTTTTTACCAATGCCGCTAAAAATTTTCCCTATTATTCCACAGGAATTACCGGATTTGTAGGAGTTCGTGAAGTGGCTGATAGTATGATACGACTTATGGAAAGTGCTATTAAAAACGATCATTTTATTCTCGTGGCAGCAAACCGTAGTTTTCAAGATATTATGAGCCTTATAGCAAAGGCTTTAGGAGCCAAACCGCCTTATAAAAAAGTGACTCCCTTATTGGGAAATATCGCTTGGCGACTGGCTTGGATCCAATCAAAATTGACTGGAAAACCGGCATTTATCACCAAACATTCCGCACAAGCAGCTCAAAACACCTATCAATATTCATCCGAAAAGATAAAACAAGCTCTTTCGTATGCATTTCCCGATATAGAAGACAGCATCCGGATATATTGCCGGCATTATCAATCGGAATTTAAATAATTTTTTCTATGATTGGAGCGGATAATATTCTGATTCTTTGGTTTTAAACATCACAAAATTACTTTGAACATTGGCAATCATATCCAGTTTGGACAATTTTTCCACTAAAAAATGATGGTATTGTGTACTGTCGTGTACCAATATTTTTAACAAATAATCAAAATCGCCGGCTATGTGATACGCCTCTTGTACCTCCGGCATTCCGGATACCGCATTTTCAAAATCAGCGATGTGATTTTTAGTGTGTTTTTGCAAGGAAACCTGACAAAAAACCAATAATTCCAAACCTATTTTGTCCGTATCTATTTTTGCCGCATAATGCGTAATAATCCCCTTTTTTTCCAATCGTTTAATTCTTTCGTAAACCGGCGTCGCCGATAAACCCACCTGAAAAGCAATGGCTTTGATATTTGCCTTGGCATCTTGTTGTAGAATTTGTAAAATTTGCCGGTCTTTTTTGTCTAATTGATACATGTGCAGTAGTAAAATTTGCTATTTTAGGTTTTAAAACAATGTTAATAAAATTAATTTACACTACAAATATATAAAATTATAGGAATAATTACTTAATTTATAACATCTTCTAGGAAATAATTTTATGTTTACTTACTTTTACAGTAACAATTTACTAACCATTAAACATTGTACTGATGAAATTCGATCCTGCCAGTAATTTAGAAAAAAATCCCCCATACGGACAATTTAAAGGAGTAAATCCATCCATTTCCGATTCGGCTACTTATACTTTTAAAACCGCCCGTGATATGATGGATACTTTTGAAGGAAAAACCGAAGGACAGTTTTTATATTCCCGTCATACCAGTCCCAGTAATTATTATCTGGCGAATGCCTTGGCGGCTATGGAAGGAACCGAAGCGGCAAATGTAACAGCATCCGGTATGGGTGCTATTTCTACCACGCTGTTGCAAATATGCGGTTCCGGAGATCATATTGTATCCAGCAGAACCATCTATGGCGGTTCGTATGCCTTTATGAAAAACTATTTACCCAAACTCAATATCCATACTTCTTTTGTAGATGTGACCAATCTGGAAAAGATAGAGGCCGCTATTCAACCCAACACTAAGATGATTTACTGCGAAGTAGTCAGCAACCCACTCTTAGAAGTAGCCAACATTCCGGAACTTTCCAGAATAGCTAAAAAACATCAAGTTTTATTGGTGGTTGACAATACCTTTTCGCCCTTGATTATGTCGCCTTATCAGATGGGAGCGGATGTTGTGATTCACAGTTTAACCAAATTTATCAATGGTATGAACGATACCGTAGGTGGTGTGGTTTGTGCCGATAGTGACTTTATCAATGCTTCTAAAAGTGTAATTGACGGTGCTGCTATGCTGATAGGATCTACTATGGATAGTTTCCGTAGTGCCAGTATCTTGAAAAACACGCACACCTTGGCAATCCGAATGAAAAAACACAGTGAGAATGCGATGTATATAGCCCAAAAATTGGAACAAGACGGCGTGCGTATAGTGTATCCGGGTTTGGCCAGTCATAAAGACCACGAACTCTTTACCCGTATTTTCAATAAAGAATTCGGTTATGGCGGTATGATTACCATTGATGCCGTTACGTTGGATAAAGCCGATGCTTTTATGGAGTTAATGCAACAAAGAAATGTAGGTGATTTGGCAGTAAGTCTAGGTTTTTACCGTACCCTGTTCAATGCGCCCGGTTCCGGTACTTCCAGTGAAGTTCCTGAAGATGAACAAAAAGAAATGGGCTTATCACCGGGTTTAGTACGTTTTTCTATGGGATTGGATCACGATATTGAAAAAACCTATCAAATTATAAAAGAATGTATGATTGAAGTAGGGATTTTAGCTCCTGCTTTTGCCGGATAAAGCTATCAAAATTTAAGTAAGACCCGTACTTTACTATTTGTATTGCTACGGGTTTTTTTATACCAAAATACTTTGTGATAAAAAATAAATGCTTTGGATATAAATCATCCCATTTTACATTTCATAGATAGAAATCAATATTTTTTTGTACTATTACGTAATTATTTGATACCTATTTACAGATGACAGAAAAAACAAATAAAGAACTTCCCCTTTTTTGGGCATTACTCCCCATCATTTTGTTAATGCTATTGCTCACTTATAACGTACGGGCTATTTATCACGACGATGCCACATCCGGTGCCAATCAGTTTGCGCTTTTGCTTATGGGTTTTGTAGCTGCTCTAATCGGTTTTAAAAATAAGGTGTCCTTTAATACTATGCTGGAAAGTGTGTATCACAATATAAAAACCACCAGTGGTGCTATCTTGATTTTATTGTTTGTAGGCAGTTTAGCCGGCACATGGCTTATCAGCGGTATTATTCCCACTATGATTTATTACGGATTACAAATTTTAAATCCCACTATTTTTCTGGCAGTTGCCGTACTTGTTTCCAGTCTTATTTCATTAGTAACCGGAAGCAGTTGGGGTACTACGGCCACTATTGGTATTGCCTTAATTGGAATTGGTAGGGGTTTGGGAATTCCCGATGGTATGATTGCCGGAGCCGTTATATCGGGTGCTTATTTTGGTGATAAAATATCTCCGATGTCCGATACGACCAATCTGGCTGCCGCAATGGCAAAAATAGATTTGTTTAAACATATCCGGTATATGTTGTACACCACGGGACCTTCTATTGTCATAACGATTCTTATTTTTATAGTACTCGGGTTTTTTCAAGAAACCCACGGAGCACTTCACAACTTGGAAATAGTAGAAGGCATCAAAAGCACTTTTCATATCAACCCTTGGTTGCTACTGGTTCCATTAGCTGTTATTATATTGATTATTAAGAAAGTAGAACCCCTTATAGCCCTACTTATCGGTACTTTATTAGGCGGTATAGCCGCTGTGATTTATCAACCGGAAGTACTAAAAAATCTTGTAGGAGTAAATCAATTAAGTTATAACGATTCTTATAAAGCCGTGATGAATGCCATTGTAGGAGAAGTGAGTATTCATACCGATAATGCTACTCTAAATGAATTGTTTTCATCCGGTGGAATGGCAGGTATGCTCAACACGGTATGGCTGATTCTTTCTGCTATGGTTTTTGGAGGTATTATGGAAGCTATTGGGGCATTGCACAGCATCAGTCAAGCCTTACTCAAAATGGCCAAAGGAGATTTTGGTGTATTTGCCAGCACCACGGTTACTTGCATTTTCTTTAACGGAACCGTATCAGACCAATATTTAGCCATTGTTGTTCCCGGAAAAATGTATGGTGAAGCATTTAAAGACAAAGGTTTAGCTCCTGAGAATTTAAGTAGAACTTTAGAAGATTCCGGAACCGTTACTTCGGTCTTGTTTCCTTGGAATACCGGTGGCGCCTATAATGCCAAAGTACTGACTGTAGATACGATGCACTATGTGCCTTTTGCTTTTTTTAATTTGATTAGTCCGTTGATGACCCTTCTCTATGCAGGATTTAAAATCCGGATAAAAAGATTGGGGAAATAGGTGTTTACAAATCCAATTTTAATTGTTCCGGTAAGAGTTTAAACGTCTTTCGATGGTGCTTACAACTACCATGCTCTCTAATGGCAGCACGATGCTCTAGAGTTGGATAGCCTTTGTTTTGTTTCCAATTGTAATAAGGATAGTCCGAATGAAGCTGTTCCATATACGCATCGCGATAGGTTTTGGCAAGAACAGACGCAGCAGCAATATTGAGATATTTACCATCTCCTTTTACAATGGTTTGATGTGGAATTTTTTGGTACGGTACAAACTTATTTCCATCTACACTGATAAATTCCGGCTTGACCGCCAATTGATCAATGGCTCTGTGCATCGCAGTAATAGAAGCTCGTAGGATATTGATTTGGTCGATTTCATCTTGATATATAAAGGAAACGGCATACGCCAAAGCCTCTTTTTCAATAATAGGAACCAAGTCTTTTCTTTGTTTTTCATTCAGTTTTTTGGAATCATCCAATAAAGAATTGGAAAAATGCGGTGGTAAAATAACCGCTGCCGCAACAACCGGTCCCGCCAAACAACCTCGACCGGCTTCATCGGTACCTGCTTCTAGTAGATCCGGATGTAATTGTAACTTTAACATGCTTTTTGCTTTTACATCCTACAAAGTAAAACTTTTTTATGCAAATTTGAACTTTTATTAAATATCCGGGTTATTGGAATCACCCAATAGCAAAATTTGTACATTTGCCCATATTAATTAATACATTCATGCAACGTTTTTTTCTTTTATTCACCGCGCTTTTATTCAGCAACATACTGGTTGCTCAAATAAATTTGGGTGATAAAAAAAGAGAATTAATCAAAGCTAAAGGTAATAGAACCCTGAACGGGCGCCAACTCAATGATACGATTGGTGGAAATAAATTTGAAGACGAAGTAGCTGTCGAACTCAGTGCCAAAACCCACTATACCGACTACAAGATTATCTCTTATGAAAAAGACACGACTGTTGTGGATACCACTTTATCCCTGAAAAAAGAACGCCTCTTTAACTATATCCGTAAAGATAACTTTGAGTTGCTCGCCTTTCATAATTTAGGGCAAACCTATAATCGGATGGGGTACGATTTTAGCAAGACTCGTTTGTTTCCGGAATTTGGAGCCCGTGCCAAATATTACAACTATTACCCTACAAAGGCTATTAATTATTACAGAGTACCCACTCCTACCTCTGAGTTATTTTTTAAAACCGGTATTCAACAAGGGCAAGTACTCAATTCGTTTTTAACTTCCAATTTAACGCCTCAATTAAATATTTCTGTGGCTTATAAGGGTTTACGGTCCTTAGGTGATTACAGAGATGCGTTGGCAGCGCATAAAAATTTCAGGGTAACCGGTAGTTTTGAAACCAAAAATAAACGGTATCAAGTAAGAAGTCATTATGTGGCTCAAAATCTGATGAATGAAGAAAACGGTGGTTTAACGATACAATCCGTTGCTTATTTTACCACTGACAATCCGGATTATCAAGATAGAGAACGTTTGGAAATGAACCTTATCAATTCAGAAAGTTTATTAAAAACCAAGCGCTACTATCTGGAACAAGTCTATGCTATTTGGCAGCATAAAGACACGACAACACAAAAAAAATCTTATCTTCAAATAGGCCATCTATTTACACATTCCCGTAAATATTACAATTTTAAACAAGAGAAATCATCGGCTTATTTTGGTGCTGCTTACCAAAACAGTATCGCTGACAGCACCTATCAAAAAGTAACGGACAATGCCTTATTTGTAGAATTAAAATCAGCGTATCTACTGGGAAGCTTGAGAGCCCGCGTGAATTATACATCATTTGATTACGGATATACCGGTGTTTTACATTTGAACAGCCAAACTATTCCGGCTCAATTAAAAGGTCATAACTTATCTATGGCTGCTGATTGGAAAGCAAATTTTAAAAGTTTTTATCTCGACGCCAAAGCCGGAGCTGTTTTAGAAGGTGATTTTAAAGGAAATTATATCAAGGGTACAGCAAGTCTGCATAAAGACAGCCTTTTTACTGCAAAGGCAAGTTTACTATTACAATCGCAAACCCCTAATTTTAATTTTTTATTATACCAAAGCGATTACGTACCGTACAATTGGTACCATCATCTTGATAATGAAAATACGCGGTATTTGGGTTTTTCATTGGAATCGGATAAATGGATAGATATACAAGCCGGCATTACACAAAAAGATTTTTACACCTATTTCGATGCGAGCTCACAACCTCAACAATATACCGATGTATTAAGTTATCTAAAAGTCAAGGCGCACAAAGCCATTGGATATAAAAAATTCACCTTGGATAACAGTGTATTGTACCAAAAAGTGGCTAGTGGATCCGAGGTGTTTAGAGTACCCGAGTTATTGACTGAAAACACCCTTTACTATTCCAATTATCTTTTTAAAGGAAAACCGCTGTATCTACAAACCGGCGTGACTTTTACTTATTTTACAAAATATTTGGCTAACGAATTCAATCCGTTACTTAATGAATTTGTTTTACAAAATGATAAAATGATTGGTGCCTATCCCATGCTGGATGTTTTTGTCAACGGACAAATAAGACGTACGCGTATATTTGTCAAAGCAGAAAACGTCACTTCGCTTTGGAAACGAGGGGATTATTTTGTAACACCAACACACGTATATCGTGATTTTACGGTACGTTTTGGATTGGTTTGGAACTTTTTTATCTGATTTTTACACTGCATTTCCGGTTTTTACATCTAAAAACTTCGTAATTTTACCTACCAGAATTTAGATTCTATGAAAACTTATAACATCTATATCGCAGGACAATTTATAGAAACCGACACACCGCTGGAAGTACTAAATCCCTATACCGGTCAAACTATTGCTCAAACCTTTTTAGCCGGCACACAAGAATTGAACACAGCCATAGAAAAAGGAATTTCTTTGGAAAAAGAACTCCGGGAAATGCCGGTATATCAACGCTACGAAATATTGATGCAAATCGCTAATTCCATCAAAGATAAGCGTGAATATTTAGCTGCTATTTTAGTACAAGAATCTGCCAAACCTATGCGGTATGCATTGGGTGAAATAGATCGAGCTACCCAAACTTTTTTGGTCGCTGCCGAAGAAAGTAAACGGATTCCTAATGAATATTTATCCATAGATTGGACCCCGGCAGGTAAAGGAAAAGAAGCTATTATAAAGTACTTTCCCATAGGTCTTATTGCGGGTATTGCTCCGTTTAATTTTCCACTCAATCTAGCCGTACATAAAATTGCACCCGCCATAGCCACCGGAAATCCAATAATTCTAAAACCGGCGCGCAGCACTCCTTTATCTGTATTGGAATTGGCCAAAATCATCGATAAAACAACTTTACCCAAAGGAGCTGTTTCCATAGTACCAATGGACCGTATAGCCGGAAATCAATTGGTAACAGACCCCCGATTTAAAAAACTGAGTTTTACCGGATCACCTCAAGTAGGTTGGCAAATGAAAGCCCAAGCCGGACGGAAAAAAATAACCTTGGAGCTGGGTGGGAATGCCGGCGTATTAGTCTCTGATAAAGGAAATATAGATTTGGCGGTACAAAAGTGTTTGGTGGGAGGATTTGCCTACTCCGGACAAGTGTGTATTCACGTGCAACGCATTTATGTATTGGAAACCGTATTTGATGCGTTTATCACAAAAATGATAGCCGGAACCCAAAAACTCAAACAAGGGAATCCCGAAGAAATGAGTACTGAAATCACCTCAATGATCGATGAAAACAACGCCAAGCGGGTAGCTTCTTGGGTACAAGATGCCGTAGCAGAGGGGGCCGAGGTATTGTGTGGTGGAAAACGGAATGGGACCTACTTTGAACCCACTATTATCACCCATACCAAACCCGAGATGAATGTGTGCCGTTTAGAAATTTTCGGTCCTGTCATTACCATTGAAAAAGTGACTGATTTTGAAGCAGGAATTCGAGAAATAAACCATTCTGAATACGGTTTACAAGCCGGTATTTTTACTGATTCTATTCAGGAAATCAATACGGCGTTTCAACATATAGAAGTAGGAGGCGTGATTCATAACGATGTCCCTACTTTTCGAGTCGATCATATGCCTTATGGCGGTATAAAAAATTCGGGCTTTGGTCGCGAAGGAGTCAAATATGCCATGCGAGATATGCTGGAGCCCAAAGTGTTGGTAAAGGATTGTTAATAAATGTAATTATAATTTATATTTTAAATTTTGTTCTATCCGAAATGATTATACAACATAATTAAAACACCGTCCATACATTAATAATGATACTTTTTACTACCTTTATCACCTGAAACAAGAAACATCAAAATGAAAAAAATAGTTATTTTAACGGGTATCTTACTACTTGTTTTGGCTTGTAATAATACCCAAACACCTCACCACTTAAGCCACCAGAAACCCGTCATAAATAAACTACTCAATCAATGGCATAAAGACGTGGCGACCTATAATTATACCGATTATTTTGATGCGATGGATGAAGATATGGTTTTTGTAGGAACCGATGCGTCGGAAAGATGGACTAAAAAAGAGTTTATGAAATTTTCCAAACCTTATTTTGATTCTGAAAAAACTTGGAATTTTAAACCCGTAAAAAGAAATATCTCTATCTATGAAAACACGGCTTGGTTTGACGAAATATTAGATACTTGGATGGGGATTTGTCGCGGATCAGGGGTGTTGGTTTATAAGAATAATCAATGGAAAATAACACAATATGTACTCTCTGTTACCGTTCCCAACAAAGTAGTAACCCAAGTAATTCAATTAAAAAAAGCTAAAGACAGTATGACTATCAGAAAGCTTAAAGCAATGAATTGATCCTGCTTTTCCATTTTAAAAATGAATAGAAAACTTCTATTTGGAACCGGTCAATTGAAATAAAATAGATTCGATTGCGATACCATCGGGAAAAATATTGTAGAAAGCTTTTATATCTTACCCACTTTTAATTACCTTGCGGGTCTAATAATTTATCATACTTAAACCATGAAAAAAACAGTATTTATTCTAATTGCCATTTTGACTTTAAGCGCTTGCACCCAACAAAAAATAGGATATGTAAATTCTACCGATTTGGTACAAAACTACAAAGCAACCAAAGACCTAGAAAAAGAATTGAAGGTAAAACAAGACGCTTTTCAACAAAAATATGCTAAAATCTCGGCTGATTTTGAAAAACAAGCACAAGAGTTTCAAGCTAAAGCACAAAAAATGCGTCGTAAAAAAGCGGAAGCCCGATATACTGAATTGATGCAAATGCAACAACAAATTCAACAATCTCAACAAGCGGACAACCAAAAATTACAAAAAGAAAGCCAAGATAAAATGAATGAAATAGTCGATGACGTAAAAGATTTTATTAAAGATTATGCCAAAACCAATGGATATACTTACATACTAGGCTCCAACGAAGCCGGAAGTGTATTGTATGGTGATAGCAAACTGGACTTGACCGAAACCATAACCGATGCCATTAACAAATCTTACAAAAATGGTGCAACGGATGACAAATCTGATGACAAAACAGTAAAAAAAGAATCAGATAAAAAAGAAACTACTGATAAATAAATATAAGCTGAACTATAAAAAAAGCGAACAAGTTTTTTGTTCGCTTTTTTTATGGTAATTTTTGATATTAAGCATCATATTCCTGATACAAAAAATCGTTGTAGGGAAACCGTGTAATGTGAATTTTCTTAACTTCTTCATACACCATTTTTCTAAGACTTTCTATATTCTCTTTTTGTAATGCCGATATAAAAATAGCTTTTTCATCGGCGCTATTCAAATAGGTTTTTTCCCAATCTTTTAAGGTATAATGCCTTTTTGAAAAGGCGGTTACCAAATCATCATTATCGATCGTTTCATGTTCATAGGCATCTATTTTATTAAAAACCATCACTACCGGTTTAGCCGCTGCGTGAATCTCTTGTAAAATAGTATGAACCGAATCAATGTGATCTTCAAAATTAGGATGGGATATATCCACAACATGCAATAACAAATCTGCCTCGCGCACCTCATCCAGAGTGGATTTAAAGGATTCAATCAATTGCGTAGGCAATTTACGGATAAAACCAACCGTATCGGTCAATAGAAAAGGAATATTTTTTATCACTACTTTTCGTACCGTAGTGTCTAGAGTGGCAAAGAGTTTATTCTCTGCAAATACATCACTTTTACTGATGACATTCATCAAGGTAGATTTCCCCACATTAGTATATCCTACTAAAGCTACCCGTACCATTTTTCCACGGTTTTTACGCTGAACCGCCATTTGTTTATCAATACGCACCAATCGTTTACGAAGCAGCGCGATCTTATCCCGTACAATACGTCTATCGGTTTCTATTTCTGTTTCTCCGGGACCTCTAAGACCAATACCTCCTTTTTGACGGCTCAAGTGTGTCCACATTCGAGTCAATCTGGGTAACAAATATTGGTATTGTGCCAACTCAACCTGCGTAACGGCATAACTGGTCTTAGCCCGTTGGGCAAAAATGTCTAAAATGAGATTGGTTCTGTCCAATATTTTACAATCCAACACCTTTTCGATATTACGCATTTGTGCAGGAGATAATTCATCATCAAAAATAGCAGTCCCAATCTTATGAGCTTCTATATAATCCTTTACTTCATCTAATTTACCCGCACCAAGATACGTTTTAGGATTGGGAAATTCCATCTTTTGTGTAAAGCGTTTGACCGCTTTTCCTCCGGCAGTAAGGGTTAAAAAATCCAATTCATCCAGATATTCCTGTACTTTTTCTGCATCTTGTTGTTGGGTAATAATACCTATCAATACTGCTTTTTCTATTTCTTTTACCGTATAATCAATCATAAAGACAAAGGTAGCAAGTAAATTAGGAATAACTAATTTGCTAAGCTGAATTATTTTTTAAAGAAAATCTGTACTTTAGCCATCAAATAAAAAAATATGTTTACTTATTTTGATAATCAGGAACCTAAAGAGACTGTTTATACCGTTGCCTTTTATAATTTAGATAATCTTTTTGATATTTACGATGATCCCGATACCTTAGATGATGACTTTACTCCACAAGGTGAAAAACATTGGACATTAAGACGTTATAAAAATAAATTAAATAAGATTAGTGATGTTTTAGTCCAATTGGGAGTACAACATTCCCAGACCGTTCCGGTATTGATTGGATTGGCAGAAGTAGAAAATGAAACCGTACTCATAGACTTGATAAATACCAAAAAATTGGCACCACATCATTATGGTTTTGCTCATTTTGAATCACCGGACGAGCGGGGTATTGATGTGGCGCTGCTGTATCAAAAAAAATATTTTGAACTGATAGATGCTCAAAAACATCCGGTTTTGTTATATGATGAACACGGCAATAGAGATTTTACCAGAGATATTCTAAAGGTAAAAGGTTATTTAAACGGAGAATTGATTTATGCTATTGTAAACCATTGGCCTTCACGAAGATCCGGTATGGATGTGTCCGAAAAAAAACGCATTATTGCCGCCGGTGTCGTACACGATATCATTGATGAAATACATCGGGACACTCCGGATGCCAAAATTATCATCATGGGCGATTTTAATGACGGGCCACATAGTATCAGTATTCAAAAACATTTGGTAACCGATGATTTTTTTAATCCGATGGCCTATCTAAAAGACAAAGGTGAAGGAACTTCTACCTACAATGACGAATGGTTTTTATTTGATCAAATAATCTTCTCGAAAAACTTTTTGAATAGCAAACCACAAACACACGTTTTTAAATATGCCGATGTGTTTGATCCTAAATTTGTCAGAACATGGAAAGGAAAACGAAAAAACAAACCTTTTAGAACCTTTATAGGTCGGTGGCATCAAGGCGGTTATAGCGATCATTTTCCGGTTTTTGCTTATTTGGAAAAAAAATAGCGAGAATACTTTTTAAAGTTACAGTGTATTTTGTTTTGCATCTTTGGCATACTTGTTGAGAACACTCAAGAAATTAATATATTCAAAACATGAAAAATATTTTACATATATTTATTTTATTGTCCAGTGTTATTATTTCAGCTCAAACATCTAACTTAACTGTTTTTTCGGAAGAAGGTACTCCTTTTTATCTTATTTTAAACGGGGTAAGACAAAATGCTAACCCACAAACCAATATTTGTGTCAATGGATTAACAAATTCTTATTATACCACCAAAATTATTTTTAGCAATCAAAATATGCCTGTTCTTGAAAAGAAATATTTAATGGTAGTAGATGCTAATGGGCATAAAGGAGAAGCAACCTATAAGATTCACAGAAAGAAAAATGGAAAATTAGTCTTACATTTCTATTCATTTACACCAGCTTTTGAAATAATGCCGCCCCCTCAGAATGTTCAAGTTGTAACGTATAATACCAACCCGATGCCCAATATCATTTATTCAGAAACTACGACGACTACAACCTCTACAACAGGAGGTGGCAACATCCATAATTCCAATCAATCAGAAGTAGTATATGTTGACGATTATACTTGTTATCCTATGGAGCCGGAAAGGTTTTATTATGCAATTCAAAGTATTAAAAATAAGAATTTTTCAGATACACAATTAACTTTAGCCAAACAAATTACAAATTCTAACTGCTTAACAGTATTGCAACTAAAGGAAATAGCCAATATCTTTAGTTTTGAAGAGACAAAATTGGAATTTGCAAAATATGCTTACCACTATTGCTATGACCCTGAAAACTATTGGCAGATGAATGATATATTTTCATTTGAGAGCACAACAGACGAGTTAAACAAATACATCAACGGTAGATAATAATTTCCTAAAATCTAAGATTTAACAAAATTAGGAAATAGCGTTACAGCCAAACTTTTGACCGGTTTATAAAGTACCGATTCTGCTTTAACCTCCTCATTTACTAAGGGAATAGTATTGTTGAATTTATCAAAAATCATCAGGATCACACTCAATATCAATGCGAGTTTCAGTACACCAAAAACACCACCTAATAATTTATTGATCAACCCTAAATAAGCAAAATCAGCCAGTTTTGTAAAGAGTTTTCCCAATAAAGAAATGGCCAATACAATGACTGCAAAGGTCACTGCAAAAGCAACGATGGTAATATAACGTTCTTCCCAACTGACTTTTTGTTTTAAAAAATCGCCCACAAAATAAGAAAAATGAATAGCACCATACACTCCGGCTACCAAAGAAACCAAGGAGGCAACCTCTACAAACAAGCCTTTCATTAAGCCACGAACAAAACCAAAAACTAAAATAACAGCTATAATAATATCAAAAATACCCATACATACGAATTTTTAATTAATAACGGAGTAAAAATAGTAAATTTGCCGTATAAAAACTACTCGTATGTCCAGAGATCCAAAAATGCAAGAGCAATGGGATGCTATTGTCCAAAAATTATCCAATACTTTTTCAGATGGTGATCCATTGAATCTGGATGCAATCATCTATTTAATCGGAATTCAGGAACTGGGAAAAGGCGCTTTGGATTTTTCTAAAGACGATAAAATAAACCTGATGCATCTAGCTGTTTGCCGGCTGTTAGAACCTTATGGTTACTACGAATTTGACTACACCGATCCGGATGGGTGGCCACATTATAAATTGATAAAAGAATTACCTCATTTAAAACCCGGAGAACAGACCGTTTTGATGAAAGAAGCAATTATCGGATATTTTCACTATCAAAATTTGTTTCAATAGAACTTATTGAAACTTGCTAAATAGCTTCAAAATATTTTCCCGGCAAAGGTCTAATCAAGCCTTGTAATTCCAATTGCACCAATATTCCGGACAACTTATAAATGGGTATTTTTATTTCTAATGAAAGACTGTCTAACATCTTTTTGCCATTCGTTACTAAATACTCATACACTACTTTTTGTTCCCCTTCTAAATCTACAAATAGCTGGGGTTGAATCACTCGGTGGTTTTTTTTGTTTTGGTCCCAATTGAGCAAGTACACCAAATCAGCTGCTGAATTCAATAAAGCAGCTTTATTGGTTCTAATCAGATTATTACAACCTTGGCTATAGGTGTCCGTGATTCGACCCGGTACGGCAAATACCTCACGGTTATAAGAGTTGGCAATACTCGCTGTGACTAAAGAGCCCCCTTTGGCTGCAGATTCAATGATAATAGTTGCTTCGGAAAGACCGGCTACAATACGATTTCGTTGTAAAAAATGCTCCCGTAATGATTCTTCATCGTGCCAATGTTCTGTATAAAAACCCCCATTTTCCAATACTTGATTCATATATTTTTTATGTGACTTAGGATATATTTTATCTATTCCATGTGCCAATACGGCTATGGTTTGTAACTTATTCTTAATAGCCGCTTTATGAGCTGCTATATCCACTCCATAGGCAAAACCACTGACAATTATAGGATTGTATTGAGTAATATCGGCGACTAATGTATCAATAAAATTTTGTCCATAGCTTGTCATTTTTCTCGTACCGACGATACTAATAACCGGTTGTTTCTCAAAATGAATAGTTCCTTCTTGAAAAAGCAGTAAAGGGCCATCTATACAGTGTTTCAGTTTTTCCGGATAGTTTTTCTCAAAAAATCCGGTATAAGAGATATTATATTTTTGAATATAAGCCAATTCTTTTTCGGCTTTCTTTAAAAGAGCTGTATCATCTCTAAATTGCGTCGTATAGGTTCCTACTCCATCCACGCGTTCCAACACGGCTTTTTTTTCCAAAAAAACAGCTTCGGCACTTCCAAAATGTTTAATCAATCTTTTAGCGTTTATGGATCCTATTCCTTTGGCTTTCTGTAAGGCTAATACGTAAAATAATTCTTTTTCTTTCATTCGATTTTATATGCATAGAATTCAAAGGTACTTAAAGCAATTGAGTCTGTATCAAATACTCGGCTATTTGTATCGCATTGGTAGCGGCACCTTTACGTAAATTATCAGCTACTATCCACATATTTAGAGCATTAGGTTGTGAAAAATCACGACGTATCCGTCCTACAAAAACTTGGTCTTTTCCGTGTGCTTCCAACGGGGTTGGATACAGATTATTTATGGGATCATCCCACACGCTTACTCCGGAAGTGGCATTTAGCAAGGTTTTTATTTCTGATATATTAAAATCGGTTTGCAATTCGATATTGACACTTTCACTATGTCCTCCGACAACCGGAATTCGCACAGCTGTAGCCGTTATGGAAATAGATGCATCGTTTAATATTTTATGGGTTTCATTTACCAATTTCATTTCTTCTTTAGTATATCCATTATCCAAAAAAGTATCACAATGCGGTAAAGCATTACGATGAATAGGGTGTGGGTAGGCTCTTTCTCCTGTTATTCCCTTATATTCATTTTCCAATTGTTGTACCGCTTTTACACCAGTTCCTGTAATAGATTGATAGGTAGAAATAACCAAACGTTTTATACCGTACTTTTTATGTAAAGGCGCTAAAGCCATGACCAATTGAATAGTGGAGCAATTGGGATTGGCAATAATTTTATCATCACGGGTCAGTTCCTGTGCATTGATTTCAGGTACAATCAATTTTTTGCTGGTATCCATTCTCCAAGCTGAGGAATTGTCAATAACAGTGGTTCCGACTTCTGCGAAACGAGGTGCCCATTCTAAAGAAGTGGCTGAACCTGCGGAAAAAATTGCCACATCAGGTTTTAAAGCTACCGCTTCTTGTAATCCGATGACCGTGTAATTCTTTCCGGCAATCATAATTTGTTTCCCAATAGATTTTTGAGAAGCCACTACAAATAATGCTGTGTAAGGAAATTTGCGTTCTGTCAACACTTGCAACATTACATTTCCTACCATACCGGTAGCGCCCACTATTGCTATTTTCATAAAAATTGATTTTATGTGTTATGATAACGTGTATTATTAATAAACAAGAAAACCTATTTCCTTTAAAATTACTCGCGTATATGTAATTGTATGATAAATGGTTT
>CAYNFJ010000025.1:0-13083 GCA_964396505.1 uncultured Polaribacter sp.
AGATTAATCTTATAATGCTTTGTAATTTTGCGATAATCAAGAAATTAAATTTTAAAAAAAAATGGTAAATAGAACAAATATTCTTTTTTACATCATCTCTATACTATTGATTGGTATAGTGGTTTTAACGATATTTATGCCGGTAATTGAAATTGAACATCCTGAAAGATTCGATACATTACCACTTCTTAATGCAATTTTAAACGGTTTGTCTGCTGTTTCACTCCTTATTTCTTATGCTTATATTAAAAAAAAGAATAAAAAAGCACACGTACGCTTTATTTTTTTATCACTTTCTTTTACATTTATATTTTTGATTTCGTACCTGTACTATCATTTCATACATACCCCTACAAAATTTGGCGGAAATGGATTTATAAAGGTAATTTATTTGTTTATCTTATTGACACATATCGTTTTAGCAGCAGGTATGATTCCATTGATTATGTTTACATTGCACTATGCTTATCAAAAAAGATGGAAACAACATAAAAAGCTCGCAAGATATACTTTTCCCATTTGGTTATATGTTAGTTTAACAGGAGTTATGGTTTATTTACTCAATTTATTCCATGGTGCTTATTGATAATTAATAAAGGAATTATATAAAATCTGAAAGTACAAGCCTTTGTATAGTTATTCGTTGCTAAACTTGAGACAAAGTAAAGGGCTTCATTAACAAAGGAGTTGTTTTTATGGTCAAGTGTATTCTGGTAAGAGTTTGAAATTTTATTGATTTATCAGTTATAAAATTAGATAAGTATTTGGATTTGGCATGTTTGTCAATGCAAAGCTAACTAACTATGAAATAAGTAAATAGTCTTTATTAGTTAAAGTTTTTGTTCTAAGCAGTTTGTCAATCCTATTTTAATTCAGCTTCCTTTATTTCCTTATCATCAACTAGTTCTATTTCCACTTATTGCAATCCAAATGAATCTTTTAAATACAAGGGATATAACTTTACCATAAGTCTATTATATTCTTCCATAAATTTTAGAGCATCAATTAATCCATAGCTGTAATAATGAATTGTATCATGTTTGTAGCTCACCTGAATCCTTCCATGTTTCTTATCATCAGAAATAGTCCTTCTCTCATTTATTTTGAGAAAATGTTCAAAATTCCAAATTGTGTCATTTTTTGAAATCGTTTTTATAAATGCTGACTTCCATTCAGGATGTTTGTCATAAGTTTTTTCTAGATACTCATCTATTATTTTCAATGAATCCCTTTTGTTTATGATTTTAATTCTTTCGTATCCCTGATAAGTGCATATTGAATGATTTACAAACACATTTATTGTATCATTTTCTGCCATTCGTGTTTTATATTCAATATAATCTGTAGATAAGTTGAAATCAGATAATTTTGTTATCTTTTTTCTGTTATCTTGCTGTTTACAAGAAAATATTAGTATTAAACTAAAAAGTATCTGAACCTTTATTTTCAATCTTTTTCAGTGTTTATATTATCATGTCCCATTGAGTAGAATGGGAGTCGGCACACAACCTCTCCAAAAATACTAATAATTCTATATTTTCCAGGGGAAAAAAGCACAAATTTGAACATAAATTTAAGACTCCCTATTTTCTCCAAAAGTTTTTGAATAAGAATTCTTATTATTTGTCAATTCAATTTTTTTCCCTTTTAGAACAAACTTATCATAGAGGTCAGTTATTTTTCAACTAGCATTTACCGTTACAGTATTCATAATTCCAATTCCTTCCACCACAAAAGAATTTCTCTTCGATGTTGGAATAGATCTACAGCTGTAAATTAGAAGTCCATTTATTACTATTTGTAGGAAATTTATCAAATTGCATACAACATACCTCCATTCACACCAATAAGTCCTATCTTTTACCGCAAACGGGCATCAAATTGTTTTTCAAATGTCTGTTGCAATTTTTGCATTACTTTTCCAATCATTTTATCATTCAATGTTTTGTGATCATCTCGTAATACAAATGATAAGGCATAAGATTTTTTTCCTTCCGGAAGGTTCTTTCCTTCATATACATCAAATAAATCAACTTCTTTTAATAGTTTTCGCTCAGTTTGAAAAGCCGTGTTATACAAATCAGCAAAGGCTACTTTTTTATCCAATAACAAAGCTAAATCCCTTTTTACGCTTGGGTATTTAGGCAATTCTTTGACTTTCATAGTATATTGAGCGGCATGTTCATATAGTTTTTGAACGGCAATATCGGCATATAGTACCTCTTGTTTGATTCCAAACGTCTTTAAAACACTTCGTTTGACAACGCCTATTTCAGCAATTTTAGTTTTGCCGTTGTATAGGGCAATACCTTCTGACAACAAATCGTTTTTAACCGGTTTGGTCTTTAAAGCATCAAAACCCATTTTATCGATCAGCGCCTTTACCACACCTTTTACATAGAAAAAATCGGCTTTTTGATTGGGACTTTTCCAATTGGCATCAAACTGATTGCCGGATACATACAGTGCCAAATGTTTTTCTTCTTGATAACCACTGTCATATTTATGGTAGGTTTTCCCAAATTCAAAAAAACGAATATTGGTTTGCTGTCTATTGGTATTATAGGCAATACTCTCCAAGCCGCTGAATAACATAGATTGGCGCATAGCTTCTAGATCAGCACTCAAAGGATTCAGCATAATTACGGAATGTTCTTCTCTTAAATTTTCCGATTTTTTTACATAATCCGGTTTGGTTAACGAATTGGCCATCGTTTCATAAAATCCTTGTGAAACCAATTGGTTTGCCAATATATTTTCATATTTCTCTTTGTCAAATTCGGTAAAAGAAATAGAGGTGTTTAATTTATGTGAATATTCCACATTATTATAACCATAAACCCGCAATATTTCTTCAATGATATCGGCTTCTCTTTGTACATCTACGCGGTACGATGGTACTGTGAGTCCTAATATATTAGGTGTTTCGCTGTTTATTTTTATATCCAATGATGCCAAAATATTTTTAATGGTATCTTTCGGAATTTCTTCTCCGATGAGCCTGTAAATATTCGCATAATTCACCACAACTTCAAAATCCTCCATTTTTTCAGGATAAAACTCTTGAATATCCGATGAGATTTCACCACCGGCAGTTTCTATGATTAGTAAAGCCGCTCTTTTAAGGGCATATTTGACAAAATTAATATCTATACCGCGTTCAAAACGAAAAGATGCATCGGTGTTTAAACCGTGTCTTTTGGCTGTTTTACGTATGGAAACCGGATTAAAATAGGCGCTTTCTAAAAAGATGCTCGTAGTTTTCTCAGAAACGCCCGAAGTTAAGCCACCAAATACACCTCCTATGCAAAGCGGATTATCGTGGGCATCGCAGATCATAATATCATCTTCGTGCAGACTGCGTTCTACTTCATCTAAAGTAGTGAATTTGGTTCCGGAAGGAAGTGTTTTTACGACAATTTTATCGCCTTCTATTTTATCGGCATCAAATGCGTGTAGCGGCTGTCCTAATTCGTGTAATACGTAATTGGTAACATCTACCACATTGTTTTTGGGAGTGATTCCAATGGATTTTAAACGGGTTTGAAGCCAATCCGGAGATTCCTTAATAGTTATATTTGTGATAGTCACGCCATTGTATCGGGGTACTCGTTTTTTATCGGCTACTGCTATCGCTATTTTACTAGTACGGGTATCTACGTGAAAATCACTTACTGAAGGAGAGATCAGTTCCAGATTAATTCCTTTTTGCATCAATCCGGCTTTTAAATCACGGGCAACACCGTAATGACTCATCGCATCGGCTCTGTTAGGCGTTAATCCAATTTCAAAAACCCGGTCAGTTTCTATTTCAAAAATAGCAGCTACTTTTTCACCGGCTTTTACCGCATCGTCCAATACCATAATACCCTCGTGACTGTTTCCCAAGCCTAACTCGTCTTCGGCACAGATCATTCCATAACTTTCTTCGCCACGTATTTTTCCTTTTTTTATGGGAAATTCTTTTCCGTTTTCATCATATAATATGGTTCCAATAGTTGCTACCGGAACTTTTTGTCCAACGGCAACATTGGGAGCGCCACATACTATTTGTACGGGATTTCCGTCGCCTAAATCAATGGTGGTTAAACTCAGTTTATCGGCATTCGGATGCTTGACACAAGTCAATACTTCTCCTACAACTACTCCTTCGAGGCTGCCTTTAATGCTTTCAAAAGTTTCGATACCTTCTACTTCCAGCCCTAAGTCGGTAAGTAGTTCTCCTGTTCTTTCAGCATCCCAATCTATTTTGATAAATTGTTTCAACCAGTTGTATGCAATCTTCATAAATTTGAGTATTTTATAGAAGCGCAAAGATAATACTTTAATCGCAGTTAAAAAATCGTATTTTTGACCAATATTTTTTTATTTTAGAAAATTTGTATTGTGAACTATATTGATGTCATATTACCCTTGCCTTTACAACGGCTTTTTACCTATCAAATCAATGCTGCCGAAGCTGATTTTTTACGTACTGGTATGCGTGTGGCTGTTCCATTTGGTAAAAGTAAAATTTATACAGGTATTGTGCATCACCTTCATCACGAAGCACCTGTCGCTTATGAAGCCAAAGAAATTCATCAGATATTAGATGAATTTCCCATCGTCACAACCACTCAGTTAACCCATTGGCAATGGATTGCTGACTACTATATGTGTTCTTTAGGTGAGGTGCTCAGGGCGGCACTGCCCTCTTCTTTTTTATTGCAAAGTGAAACGAAAATAATCAGAGACCTGAAATTTACGGATGAAAAATCCCTAAATGATCAGGAATTTCTCATTTTTGAAGCCCTGCAATATCAATCCATGTTGACGGTTGATAAGATTAGTGCCATATTATCACGTAAAACTGTTTTGCCCATTATCAAAAAATTATTGGATAAAGGAGTCATTCAAGTACAGGAAGTGTTATACGAAAAATACACGCCTAAAATTGTCAAATACATTCGTTTGAGCCAACAATGGAAATCGGGTTTACAAGAATTATTAACTCAATTAGCACGTGCACCCAGACAAAAAGAGGTTATTTTGCAATATTTTCAAACTAATGCCACACGGCAAAAGCCCATTCCAATGTCCGATTTTGTCAAGGAACATCATCTAAGTGCTGCTGCGGTAAAATCTCTCTTGGACAAAGGTGTTTTAGAGTCTTATACCTTACAAGAAGATCGGGTTAAGATGCGAAAATCCAGTGAGAAACTTCCTGAATTGACAAAGGTACAGCATCGGGCATTGCAGGAAATTCAAACCGCATTTCAAGAAAAAGACACTTGCTTGTTATACGGCGTTACGGGTAGTGGTAAAACAGAAATTTATACCCATCTAATCCAATCGGTTTTAAACCAAAAGAAGCAAGTGCTATATTTAGTGCCTGAAATTGCATTGACGACGCAGTTAATCAGTCGGTTGGAGTTGTTTTTCGGAGAACAAATTACAGTGTTTCATTCCCGGTATTCTATGAATGAACGGGTTGAGGCTTGGAATAATATTTTGCATAATAACGCAAAAGCACAAGTAATTGTAGGCGCACGTTCAGCCTTGTTTTTACCATTTGATAAATTGGGACTTATCATTGTAGATGAAGAACATGAAACATCTTATAAGCAGATGAATCCGGCACCGCGCTACCATGCGCGCGATGCTGCTATTGTATTAGGAAAACAAATGTGTGTAAAAGTCTTATTGGGAACGGCTACCCCCGCTATTGAAACCTATCAAAATGTTCACGATGATAAATATGCGATGGTCAGATTGGATGAACGTTATCAAACGGGTTTGTTGCCTGAAATAAGGCTGATAGATTTATCAGAAACCTATCGAAAAAAAAGAATGAAAGGGCATTTTTCTGAAGCCTTGCTTACAGCTATAGAAGAAGCCATACAAGAAAAAGAACAAATTATCCTTTTTCAAAACAGGCGTGGCTTTTCTCCGATGGTAAGCTGTACCAGTTGTGGGATTTCTCCTCAATGTCCCAATTGTGATGTGAGTTTGACGTATCATAAATACAAGGATGAATTACGTTGTCATTATTGTGGATTTACGACTCCTATGTTACAACAATGTCCGGCTTGTCACAATCCTACTCTGGATACCAAAGGCTTTGGTACTGAGCAATTGGAATTGGAAGTTCAGGAATTATTTCCTAAAGTAAAAGTAGGACGCTTGGATTTTGATACCACCAGAGGAAAATACAGTTATCACCGGATAATCAGTGCGTTTCAAGCCCAAGAAATAGATATATTAGTAGGAACTCAAATGCTGTCTAAAGGTTTGGATTTCTCCAATGTCACGCTGGTAGGTGTTATGAATGCCGATACCATGTTGAATTTTCCCGATTTTAGAGCGCACGAACGGAGTTTTCAGATGTTAGTGCAGGTATCGGGTAGGGCAGGGCGTTCAGAAAAAAGAGGAAAAGTGTTGATTCAAACCCATAATCCGCATCATCAAATTTTACAGCAAGTTACGCTGAATGATTATGCTAATATGTTTAAAGAACAATTGACCGAACGTTGGCAATATAAATATCCGCCTTTTTATCGTTTGATAAAAATAACCTTATCACATAAAGACTATAACCGGGTAGATTCGGCTTCGGAATGGCTGGCGCAATCCCTACGAAATTATTTTGATCCGTGGGTTTTAGGACCGGCTTCTCCGGCTATTGGCAGGGTTCGTAACCGGTATATCAAGGATTTGATATTAAAAATTCCGCCTGAGCAATCGGTTCATAAAACCAAACAAGAATTACAAAAAGTAAAAAATCATTTTCAATCTATCGCTTTGTATAGAAGTATCCGGTTTGTCGTAGATGTGGATAATTATTGATAGAAAATACAGCGTCTTACGGTGCTAAATAAGTAAAAGGTTTGTAAGGAATATTTCTTAAAATAAAAAAGAGTAGTACGATAATAAAAATAACCCAAGGAGCTTTGGATTTGTCAAGAATACTTTGAAGATGAGTCCCAAAAAAATAATTGAATATTTGGGTGAAATAGTGCCAAATTACAAGTATAATAGCCGGTAAAAACAATAGATTGCTACTAAATACACCCGGAATATCCATATGTAGAAGCGCATGAGTAGCACGTTGGCTTCCACAACCGGGACAATAAATGCCCGTTGTAGCATACAACGGGCATTTAGGAAATAAAATATTATGTATCGGGTCAAAATGAAAATACAAATAACCCAAACCCAGTAAAGCGAGAAATACTACTAATAATTTTACCAAGTTTTTATTCAATTTGAGGAATACTATTATTGGTTAAGAGATGCAAAAATAGCAGTTCCCATAAAAGCAAAATAAGCAACTAATACAACTAGTCCTACAATTAATCCCCACATCATAAACTGTTTAGCTTGTTTAGATGATTGCTCAGCACCGGCATAGTCTCCGGCATCGTATTTGGAATTTACTTGAGCAGCAAAAACAATACCTACCACACCTAGAGGCAAACAACAAAAAATAGTTACTAAAATAGATTCAACAAGATAATTTTTGGGTTTTGGATGTTGATTGGAAGTTTGAACTACTTCCGGATTTACTTGATCAGACATTTTGAAATATAATTTGGTTAATAATGCTCCAAATATACAAAAATATCAAAACAATTTTCATTGGTTTCATAAGAAGTTTATTAAAAACTTTTCAACGAAAACGATTGAATACAGCTAGTCGTTTAAAAATAGTTAAAAAGGTAGCAATTTTTTATAAAAAATATAATTGTGTTTTAATAGAATGTTGTAATTTTGTAGGCTTTTAAAGACAAAGGCTAACAATTGAATTATTATTAAATTATTAAATATGAAAAAATTTCCAAAATTGATTCTAGATGGTAACGAAGCGGTAGCACGGGTTGCCCACAAAACCAATGAGGTATGTGCTATTTATCCGATTACACCTTCCTCACCTATGGGTGAGCATGCGGAAGCATACAGTGCCAAACATATGACCAATATATATGGTGATATTCCCAACGTAGTAGAAATGCAAAGTGAGGGTGGTGCCGCAGGTGCCGTTCACGGGAGTTTACAAGGAGGGGCTTTGACCACAACCTTTACGGCTTCTCAGGGATTGTTGTTGATGATTCCAAATATGTACAAGATTGCTGGTGAATTATTACCGACAGTTTTTCATATTGCAGCTAGAACCATTGCAACTCACGCCTTATCTATTTTTGGAGATCATTCCGATGTAATGGCTACCCGTCAAACCGGTTTTGCTATGTTATTTGGCGGATCGGTTCAAGAAGCTCAAGATTTTGCGTTGATTGCACAAGTTGCGACATTGAAGTCACGGGTTCCTTTCTTAAATGTTTTCGATGGTTTTAGAACGTCTCACGAAATTCAAAAAATTGATGGTTTAACCGATGAGATTATCAAGGATATGATGCCTTTTGATAAGATTATGGAACATAAAGAACGTGCTTTAAATCCAAAGAATCCTGTAATTAGAGGTACTGCTCAGAACCCGGATGTATTTTTCCAAGCACGTGAAGCAGCCAATTTATATTTCGATAAAACGCCGGCAATTGTTCAAGAAACAATGGATGATTTCTACAAACATACCGGACGTAAGTATGAATTATTTGACTACATAGGACATCCAGAAGCAGAAAGAGTTGTTGTATTGATGGGTTCCGGTACAGGTCCTGTTCGTGAAACTATTGAAACCTTAGTGGAAGCCGGAGAAAAAGTCGGTGCAATTATCATCCGTCTATACCGTCCGTTTGATATGAATTACTTTATCAATAAATTACCGGATACTGTTAAGAGTATTGCAGTAATGGATAGAACTAAAGAATCCGGAAGTGTTGGAGAACCCGTTTATTTGGATGTAGTTGCTGCCTTTGCCGAGAGTGATAAACCGATGCCTAAAATTGTGGGTGGACGTTATGGATTGTCATCCAAAGAGTTTACACCGGCTATGGTAAAAGGTATTTTTGATAATTTGGCCAAAGAAACTCCAAAAAATCATTTTACCGTTGGTATTATCGATGATGTATCGCATACGCATATTGAAGTATCGGATACTTTTCAAACCAAAAAATCAACTTTTAACAGTTTATTCTATGGTTTAGGTTCAGATGGTACCGTAAGTGCCAACAAGAATTCAATTAAAATCATTGGAGATACAACGGATGGCTATGCACAAGGCTATTTTGTATATGATTCCAACAAAGCCGGTTCGCAAACCATCTCGCACCTTCGCTTTGGTCCGGATCCGATTTATTCTACATATCTTATTAATTCTGCCGATTTTGTCGCCTGTCATAAATATACTTTTATAGAAAAGTACGATATGCTGGACAAAGTTAAAAAAGGAGGAACCTTCTTGTTAAACGCACCTTATTCCAAAGATGAAGTTTGGGATAAATTACCACAAAAAGCGCAAGAGCATATTCTCAACAAAGAACTTAATTTTTATGTAATTGACGCTACCAAAGTGGCTCAAGAAGCCAAATTAGGTCGTCGTACCAATACCATTTTACAAACTTGTTTCTTTGCCATTTCAGGTATTCTTCCTAAAGAAGATGCAATCAAACGTATTAAAGATGCTATTGTAAAATCCTATTCTCATAAAGGAGATGCAGTGGTGCAGATGAACTTTAACGGGGTAGATAAAGCCATAGAAAATCTATTTAAAGTAGATTATCCTAAACAAATTACCAGCAATGTAGCTTTAAAACCTTTTGTGACTGCCAATGCTACTGATTTTACCAAAGAAGTTTTGGCAATGAGTATGGCCGGTAAAGGTGATTTATTGCCCGTAGGTGTGTTCCTACCGGACGGTACTTTCCCCACTGGTACTACACAATATCAAAAACGTGATATCGCTGAGTTTGTTCCGGTATGGGATGACAATGAATTGTGTACACAATGTAATAAGTGTAGTATGGTTTGTCCCCACGCTGCTATTCGTTCTAAAGTGGTAGATAATGGGATGCTTTCTGAATTCCCCGATACCTTAACCAGCGTAGCTGCCAAAGGGCGTCCGTTTGATAAAGACAGCGAAAGTTATGTGCTTCAAGTTTCTCCTTATGACTGTACAGGATGTAATCTTTGTGTGGCTGTTTGTCCGGCTATTAGCAAAGAAGATGAGAATTTTAAAGCCATTAATATGCACCCGATTGCCGAAGTTAAAGAAGCTGAAGCTGCCAATTGGGATCATTTTATTGAACTACCTGATTATGATAGAACCAAATTAAAAACCGATAATGTAAAAGGTTCACAATTTTTAGAACCTTTATTTGAATTCTCAGGTGCTTGTCCGGGTTGTGGTGAAACACCTTATATTAAATTATTAACCCAATTATGGGGAGATAACGTCGTGATAGCCAATGCAACAGGATGTTCATCTATTTATGGTGGAAACTTGCCAACTACACCTTATACCAAAAATGAAGAAGGTAGAGGTCCGGCTTGGGCAAATTCATTATTCGAAGATAATGCCGAGTTTGGTTTGGGTATTAAACTAGCGTTGAATTCCAAAGAGAATCGCGCACGTAAGTTGTTAAAACTAATGGAAGGTGAAATTGGAAAAGAATTGGTCAATGCCATCTTGGAAAACGAAGGAAAAGATGAAATAGCTAAAAAACAACAATTTGATAATATTGATAAACTCAATGCCATCTTAGAAAAATCAAATCATAAGAATGCTGCTGAACTCTTGAGTTTGTCAGATCATTTAGCAACCAAAGCTATGTGGATTGTAGGTGGTGACGGTTGGGCTTATGATATTGGATATGGCGGTTTGGATCATATCTTATCTTCCGGTGAAAATGTGAATATTTTGGTCCTAGATACCGAAGTTTATTCTAATACCGGTGGGCAAGCTTCTAAAGCAACTCCTATCGGTGCAAGCGCTAAATTTGCCCTAGGTGGTAAAAAAGTAGGAAAGAAAGATTTGGCATTACAGGCTGTTTCCTATGGAAATGTCTATGTGGCTCAAGTAGCCTCCGGTGCTAAAGATGCACAAACAGTGAAAGCATTTAAAGAAGCCGCCGCTTATGACGGACCTTCTATTATCATTGCTTATTCTCATTGTATTGAGCACGGATATGATATGGGTGCCGGTGCAGAGCATCAAAAATTAGCCGTTGAAACCGGCTATTGGCCCTTATTCCGCTTTAATCCTGAAAATCCAAAAGGTAAGAAGTTTAAAGTTGATTCTAAAGCTCCTGTAGGCTCTGTAGAAGATTTCATGTACAAAGAGGCGCGTTTTGCTCGTGTGAAAAAGATGGATGAAAAATTTGCAGAAATGCTTATGGATAAAGCGCAGGATTTTGTCGATGATAAATGGGAACGCTTACAAATATTTAAGAATTTGTAATCGTTAACAGCTGTAATTTATAATAAAAAGGTCTCATAAATGAGGCCTTTTTTTTATGTTTAAATTTTTTATGTAACTTTGGTCACAATCTAAAACTAGTATCATGAAAAAAAATTACAAATTTTATCTGTCATTATTAGCTATCCCTTTTGTATCATTAACTTTATTAAGTCTTTCCGGTGGACGGGACGGACAATATAGCGGTTCTCCCGGCGATGGAGGTGCTAATTGTGTGGTCTGTCACTCTCCGGGTGGTAATTTTAATGCCAATGCAATGATTAGTACCACTATTCCGGCTGATGGTTTTGTCAGTGGTCAGACCTATGATATTACTGTTTCTGTGAGTTCAACCTCTTCAAAGCACGGATTTCAATTAACGGCAGAAGATGCCGCTAATAACAAAGTAGGTGTTTTCGTCGCGGGAACAGGCAATCAAGTTGTGAACCCCGGTGGCACGCATGTCACCCATACGCAAGCTGGCAATCAACAAACTTCTTGGACTTTTACTTGGACTGCTCCCAATACTGCTAATGGTGACCAAGTCACCTTTTATGCAGCTGTAAATGCCACAAATTCCAATTCATCTACTACCGGAGATCAAGTAGTAACCACTTCTGCTCAGTTTAATAAATCCACTGTAGGAATTAAAGACTTTCAACGAATTAGTTTTACTGTTTTTCCCAATCCATCTCAAGATTTTATTCAATTAAACCTTGATGAAACGCAATTGAATCAAGCAAGGGTAACCATAAGCGATTATCAAGGAAAAATAATTAAAAATGTGGAAGGAGAAATGAATAGAATAGACATTTCAAATTTGTCGAAAGGGGTTTATTTCGTTCAGGTAGTCTCGGGTGATAAAATAGGTTTTAATAAATTTATAAAGTCTTAAACAGATTTATTCTTTGCTCGTTAAATCTACCTGTTAAACTATTTTCGGTAGTATTTTTATATTCAGAAAGCTCTTAGTATATTTGATGCCTAATAGTTTTTTGTAATATGTATCGATATATCCTTGTTTATTCCGGAAGGTTTTTTCTATTAATGGCTCTGTTTCTTATTGGTATTGTTGGTAATTCACAAAATAAATGGATAGCGCCCAAATCTGCCAATAGTTTACTAAATCCGGTCAAAGACAGCCCACAGGCTGTGCTAACAGGTAATAAGTTATATAAATCACTTTGTGTGGCTTGCCATGGTGTTTCCGGTAGAGGAGATGGTATTGCTGCCGCCGGATTGTCTCCCAAGCCGGCTAATTTTTATGATAAAAATTTTACAAATCAAACAGATGGAGCCATTTTTTGGAAACTTTCCAAGGGTCGGGGAGTTATGGCAGGTTATGAAACTATGTTATCCGAGGAGGATAGATGGGCTTTGGTAACCTATCTTAAAAGCTTGCATAAAGCAACCGCTGAAAAGGAACCTAAGATTCAAAAAAATGAAAATCGGATTAAAAATACTTTTTTATTCACGCAACTTATCAATAGTCAAACGGTGCAGGTTCTCCCGAAAAATACGAGTGAATTTACCATTCAGCACCGTTTTGGACCTACGGCTTTAGATGCCGGTTTTATCGATCAATTTATGGGAATGGATCTGAGTTCCAATATCCGTTTTGCCTATGCTATGGCAATCAATGATAGAATGTATGCAGAGATTGGAAGAACCAAATTTGGAAAAGTATATGATTTGGGGATTAAATATTTGTATTTACGCCAAACTACCGATAATACGATGCCTGTAAGCTTGGC
>CAYNFJ010000025.1:13183-22509 GCA_964396505.1 uncultured Polaribacter sp.
CTATTGTTTGAAGCAACACCTGTCGTGAATACTCCTTATCCCAGAATTCCACTGTCTTTATCTTATGAAATAGCCAGTAGCAGTGCCCATGTATTTCAGCTAATAGTGACCTCTACCGACCGGATTTTAGAATCGGCTGTTTATACACAACCGGTTTATGATTACACAAAAGCCAAGTTTGTTTTAGGCTTTAATATTAAAAGATTATTCTGATGATAAAAAATATGATACGCTTTTTTGTTTTGATATTGATAGTAATAAATATACTGTCTTGTACCAAAGATCAAGGACCTGTAGAGCCGGAAATCGTTATGACTACAGTGAGTTTTACGGATGATGTACAACCTATTTTTACCAATAAATGTGTGAGTTGCCATAATACGGCAAATAATCAATTTTATGGGTATTTGGATTTATCCGATGGAAATGCTTATAGCAATTTGGTTTCGGTTGTTTCTAATGGCTATGCACCCAATAAACGCGTTACACCCAATGATTCTGAACATTCGGTTCTATGGCAAAAAATTAATAATTCACTCCTGTACGGCAGTAATATGCCATTGACCGGTTCATTGACTTCGGTTGAAATAGAAACGATCAAAGTATGGATAGATGAAGGAGCTCTTAACAATTAATATTAAATATACTATTATGAAAAAAAATTACATTTTTTACTTAACACTTTTAGCAATTCCTGTTGTTTCCTTCTTGTTTTTAGGATACAGTTCAGGACAGACACAACAATATTCGGGTTCGCCGGGTGATAATAATCAATCATGTACCGTTTGTCATACTCCCGGCACATCACATAATGCAGCGGTAACTATTAATTCAGATATACCTACGGCAGGATATGTGCCCGGACAAACTTACTCGGTAACAGTATCGGTCACTTCAGATGCTTCCCGACAAGGTTTTCAGATAACCGCCGAGAATGATTCCAATGATAAGGTGGGTACCTTTGCCGCCGGTACTGGTTCACAAACCGGAAATTCCAATCATTTAGTTACGCACACTACAGCAGGAAATACGATGAATTCTTGGACTTTTACCTGGACGGCTCCTAATACAGATGAAGGTGTGGTCAATTTTTATGCTGCTGCCAATGCAACCAATTCTGATGGGAATACTACCGGAGACCAAGTAGTTCTTACAAGTGTATCCTACAATTCAACAGTGGGTATTGCCGATTATAATACCTTGCATTTTGATTTATATCCTAATCCGGTAAACAATTTTATCTATACCGATTATGAGATTCAAAATTCAAATTGTAATTATAGAATTCTGGATATTCAAGGAAAATTAATCCAACAAAATAAGTATGAAAATAATCAAAAAATAGATGTTTCATCTTTGACAAAGGGTGTTTATTTTATTAATATCATCGATGGAAATAATAAAGGAGTAGTACGATTTATGAAAAAATAACAAACGCTAGTTTTATATTATTTTGGGATTTTTATTTACTTCAATCTATTCTTTAATAATTTTGGTAATTCTTAGAATTTCCATTTTAGTATTGGTGATTTTTATAAAATAAATTCCTGTTTTTAAGTTTGATAAATCAATAGCTTTATTTTTAATAATTCCTTTTTGAACGGTTATACCTGTTGATGTTATTATTAGATATTTTTTATTTTCAAGTTGGTCGGCAAAGTGTAAGATACCGGTTGTAGGATTTGGATATATAATGATTGGATTGTTGTAAATATCTGATATAGCGGTAGTTGTGCTGCTTTTTGAAGCTCCTGTAGTATTGCCATATACACCAATATTTATAATTCCGCCATTGGGTGTTGGCTCGTTAGTAAAATCTGATGATGAATAACCTCCATCCACACAAGGACTTGTTACCGTATCATTTACCCAAGTAGCACCATTCCATCTACCATATTCCGATTTAACATGGTAATCTAAATCTTCCGGGTTTATGATATATGTTTCTAAATTTGCAATGTCACTTCCATTTCCTAATTTAAAAATAACACTTTCACCTTTTAAATATAACCATATTAAATCAGAATTAGCTTGGTTTCCTTTGTTTGCAATAGTTTGCACGCTATCGTTTAATACATTACTATTGATCCAAACTGAAATGCTAAAACCATTAGTTGTAGATAGGGTAGTTGGAAATTGTACATAACTATCTGTCCCATTAAATAAGCCTGCATGAGTTCCTGCTATTGCATCTGTTGTAAATGTAGCGGTAGCATTTATTCCCTCAAAGCCATTTCCACTTGCATCGGTCCAGTCGTTATCCATTTTTAAATATGCTTGCATTCCATTAGTTAATGCACCTGTGATGTTTTGTGGTGCTCCATTATTATAAAGAGAATTGATTTCACTAGATGTTAAGGCTCTGTTCCATAAGGCTAATTCATCTTCTCGTCCATCAAACATATAACTACCATTGTAGTACGAACCTAAATCAAAATTATAAGAATTTGCAGGAAGCGTTCCAAATAAATTGGGATATGAAATACTGTTTTTTTCAACTCCATCGATAAATATTTTCATTGTTTCTGTTGCGTTATCATAGGTTGCCACAATATGATGCCACTGATTTATGGTGCTATGCGGACTTCCAAATAGTGGATCTATGTTGATGTCGTCTGTTGATGTAACATTGTTGTAATTTCCTATGGCATTATTGTAAACTAAATTATTATTGGTTATAAATGTGTTGATACTTGTTTGCTCATTACTAATTCCATAGTTGCCATTATTTAGTATGATATTATTTCTGACTATGGTTTGATAATCTGTTCCTCCACCGGCAACTCCTTTATACACAATGCCATCTACTTCACATCCATCAATCACATTATTTTCAATCAATGTATTCTGAAAGCCATTAATAACGATACCACTTTCCAGCATAGTGCCACCACCTAAATCAAAAGATTTTGTTTTATAGATTCTATTGTGATGAATATGCACACCTTTACGTGTACCTGTGGGATAAGTAACGGTGACATCTTCTTCACTGCCTACTGTAATTCCGACACTTTTTCCATAAATGGTATTTTCATATATTTCTGTATCATTTAATGGATATAGTTCGTTCTGAATTTGTATTCCTGCATTACCCGAAGCTGGTGTAGAAAGAGAATTTCCAATAATATTATTATGGATATAGGTAGAGTCACATTCCGTAATTCGGATACCACTATTGGTTCTGGTTTTATAAATCTCGTTGCCATAGATTTCAAAAAAACGAATACCTACAAAACTTACAGCATCGTGTCCACAAGCAAATATTTTATTATTATAGATATGACAATCAACATGTGTCGTATTATCCGAACTTGATAATCGGATGGCATCCCACTGTCCGTATTGAAATTTCATATCATGAATACGTACGTTATAAGGAAAAGTAAAATGGATTAATGTGTTATATTCCTCTCCGCTTGGTTCTAATTGGAAAAGACCTCCGCTAATGGTAAACCCATAAATTTCTACATTAGATAGGCTTTCACCCGGTATTCCATATCTATCCCATCCTAGTCTGCCCATTTGAGTGATTAGAGGTTTGTTATGTGTTTGCCAATTAGCATTATCCTTTAGTTTGATGGTTGCAGTAGGGTCTCCTGTCAGGATCGTATTGCTGGAAATAAGTACAGGCTCATCTATTACATATGTATTAGGTCCTTTTAAATATACCGTTGTAAAACCCGAATTTGTAGCAACAAAATCTAAGGCTTCGTTTATTTGTATTTGGTTATTTGTGCCTGTTGGGTCGCAATTGAAATCTCCGCTATTATCTTTTGCAACATAAATAATAGGTGGTGTTTGAGAATATGCAGTTGTAATCCCAATTAGTACAAATAGTATAAATAGTAATTTTTGTATTTTTCTAACCGGGATCATAATAGCGCATGTGTATTTATTTGAACCTTGAATTTAAAAAAAAACATACTTAATAGTGTATAATTTTTCATATATTATAAAATCTATTATCCAAGGAAATAAATTATCCGTACTAACAATGCTATTTTTTAGCAGTAAGTTCACATATTTTAACAACTACATCAGTTGCTTTTTGAATAGCTTCTGCGGCAACAAACTCAAATCGTCCATGGAAATTGTGACCACCTGCAAAAATATTGGGACAGGGAAGTCCTTTGTAGGATAATTGAGATCCGTCTGTTCCACCTCGAATAGCATGAATCAAAGGTTTTATCCCTAATTCCTGCATAGCTTTTTCGGCAATATCCACAATATGCATTACCGGTTCTACTTTCTCACGCATATTGTAGTATTGGTCTTTTACTTCAATTTCAATGGTTCCTTTCCCCAATTTTTCGTTCATCTTATCAGCAATATCTTGAATTAACTGTTTTCGAGCTTTAAATTTTTTCATATCGTGATCACGAATGATATAATAAAGTTCTGTTTTTTCAACATCACCTTTCATAGTATGCAGATGAAAAAAACCTTCGTAACCATCGGTGTGCTCCGGTACTTCTTTTTCAGGCATTGCTTTGATGAAGTCAGCGGCAATGGTCATTGAGTTAATCATTTTATTCTTGGCATAACCGGGATGAACTATTTTTCCGGTAATGACAACTTTGGCACCGGCAGCATTGAAATTTTCATATTCCAATTCGCCTACTTGGCTACCATCCATTGTATAAGCCCAATCTGCTCCAAATTTTGCTACATCAAATTTTTCAGCTCCTTTGCCAACTTCTTCGTCAGGAGTAAAACCAACACGTATTTTACCGTGTTTGATTTCAGGATGTTCCAATAAATATTCCATAGCCGCCATAATTTCGGTAATACCGGCTTTGTCGTCGGCGCCTAACAAAGTGGTTCCGTCGGTTGTGATTAATGTTTGGCCTTTGTAGAGAAGCAAATCTTCAAAATAATCCGGATCCAAAATAATATTTTCATCTTGGTTTAGTACAATGGCTTTTCCATCATAATTTTTGTGAATTTGAGGTTTTACATTGGTTCCGGTAAAATCGGGGCTGGTATCCATATGGGCTATAAAGCCAATAGTGGGTACTTTGTAATCAACATTAGAAGGAAGCGTGGCCATCACATAAGCGTGTTCGTCTATACTTACATCTTCCATACCCATTTCTTGTAATTCTTTTACGAGAAGATTGGCTAAATTCCATTGTTTTTCGGTACTCGGGAAAACAGCTTCATTTTCGGGATCTGATTGTGTGTCTATTTTTACATATCTAAAAAAACGATCTATAATTGGTTGCATAAGCTTGGATATTTTAATATTAGTTATTATTTATTTTAATTATGATTCGGTTAAAAATTGAATATCATCCAGTAAATGGATGGATTCGCAAAGGCGTAAATCGAAGTATTGTTCTCCGTAAAATTCTGCTTTTACCAATAAAAATTTGGTGTCGGATACTTTGATATATGATTGCAAAATGTGGAATGTATGTCCTTCTTTTATTCCTTTGCTCAAATTGGAAAATGCTTTTTTACGATGTATGGTGTAGAAAAACTCCTTGATGTTTTCCAAGTTATTTTCTTTGTTTTTTAAAGCGACTTTTTTCTGTAAATCTTGATCAATTTTTACCTGAGAGGAAATCATTGAAAAATCCATAATATAGGTTTCCGTAAGATTTTTTATAGTATCTGCACTGATGATTTCAGATTGACTACTATCATAATAAAGTTTTGTGTTCCAATATTTTGGAAGTCTTACACTAAAGAGATTGTTGAAGTCTTTTACTGTTTCAAGTTTAGGTAGATTTGGGGTATTATTACAAGCAAATTCTTTTGATAAACCGGAAACATCGTGACAAGCCATAAGGCTCATCAATGCGATTAGTATAGTACCAAAAAATATTTTTTTTACGATCATAAAATACATTGCAAAAATAAGATTGTAAAAGTAATGAAATTCTTTAGATTTATATTTATTTTTTTAAGTCATTTTCTGTAAATACTTAACAACTAAAGAGTTCTTGTTTATATTAGATATTTTATGTAACTTTAGCGCACTAATTATTAACCATTAAAACCAAAAAAAATGAAGAACTTTTTTTCTGCTTTGATATGGTTTTTTGTATTGTTTCTGGTTGCGTTTTTTACCCAATATTTATTTGGAGATAAGTATTGCGGAATTTGTGCCAATGGTACATCTGACACGGTAAATCAGCCCACGAAAACGATTCAAAAATCATCTCAACATTTAGCAGAATTCAAAATCACTGATGTTAATGGGAAAGTGCTTTTTAATTTTCCCAGTAATTTTATGATTGACGCTCAAGATGCTAACATTGAGATTCCGGCATCGATGCAAAGTTTTAAAGATAGTGTCTTTAACTATCTCAACCGACATCAAGATCAGGAGTTGTTGATCAGTGCCAAGTATCTTAAATCTGAAGGCGAGCCTCGGGGACTGGATCGGGCTAATTTTCTGAAAGGAATCTTGACCAAAATGGGATTAAATGCCAATAGAATTGTCCCAAAAGCCGTGATGTCAGATTATAATTATGATGATCAGGGCAAATATGGAGACGGCATAGCTATGCTGTTCCAAAATATTCCCGATGAGGATATGCAAGCTATTGAAAAGAGCATTGTCAATAAGACACTCTATGCCAAGTTTGGTTCCAAAGAATTTAAAGCCGATGCTAGCTTACAAGCCTACGCCTTTGAATTAAAAGCCTATTTGGAAAAATATCCCGATAAAAATGTATTGGTAACCGGTCATACCGACAATGTTGGTAAGTCAAGCTCCAATAAAAAATTGGGACTTGCACGAGCCAAGAATGTAGTGACTTATCTGGTACAACAGGGCGTATCAGCAAAGCATATCAAAGCCGATTCTAAAGGAGATACTGATCCTGTAGCGAGCAATGATACCGAAGAGGGTAGAAGTAAAAACAGACGTATAACAATTAAAATAAACTAAATAAAAATAATTATTATGAAATTATCAATACTAACCCAATTATTCTCCCAATGTACTTGGTGGCTCCTTTTTTGGATGTTTTTAGCATTTTTATTAGGATGGCTTTTACGTAAATTGTTTTCCAAAGAAGCAAATTGTTGTGATGAATTGGATACTCTTAAACAAAAATATGCCGATTTAGATACAAAATACCAAGCTTTATTGCATAAAAAAACTAAGAAAAGAGTTCAAACCGTTCCCAATGTAGCTTCCTTAACCGGTACGAAGAAAAAACCGAAAGCTAAAGTGCAATCGAAAGCGAAAACGACTGCCAAGACACCTTATTCTAAGCTTAAAGCGGATAATCTGCAAATAATAGAAGGGATTGGACCCAAAATGGATGAAGTGCTTAAAAAACATAATATTAAGACTTGGGCAGATTTGGCCGGACAAACGCCTAGTGAATTAAGGCATTTATTAGATAATGAAAATCCTAAACGATATAAGATTATCGATCCGGCTACTTGGTCAGATCAAGCACAATTGGCTGTAGATGGAAAATGGCGTGAATTAATCGCCATGCAAAAAGATTTAGATACCGGTAAAACCAATACTACAGGCGGTACCGATTCTAAACTGGAAAAAATAATGCAACGAATGGGATTGCTGAAAAAATGGAAACAGGACGATTTAAAAGCCATTGAAGGTATTGGTCCCAAAATAGCCGGTTTATTGAAAGAATCGGGTATTACTACTTGGAAAGCTTTGTCAGAAGCCTCGGTTGATTCCTTACAAGAGGTATTGAAAAAAGCGGGACCCAGATTTAAACTGGCAGACCCGGGCACCTGGCCTAAACAAGCCCAATTGGCACATGAAAACAAATGGGATGAATTACAAGCTTATCAAGATTTCTTGAACGGAGGAAAATAGTTTTCTTAACAATTGAATTTTCCACCCAATCATATTGAAATGTTTGGGTGGTTTTTTTATGCATATATATCTATTATTCGTATAAATATTTTGCATCTTTGCAACACCAAATTTTTAGATTCATAGACTTATGAAAATTACTATAATAGGAACAGGATATGTCGGCTTGGTTACCGGAACTTGTTTTGCCGAAATGGGCAATACCGTTACTTGTATTGATATAGATACCCAAAAAATCAATAAACTCAAACAAGGAATTATTCCTATTTATGAAAAAGGTTTACAAAAAATAGTGGAGAACAATATTCGCCGACAAACCTTGTTCTTTGATACCGATGTCGCTGCTTCCTTAAACCAATCGGAGTTGGTGTTTATTGCGGTAGGAACTCCTATGGGAGAGGATGGAAGTGCCGATTTGCAATATGTTTTAGCCGTTGCCAGACAGATCGGGGAATTGATGCAAAAAGATACGATGGTAGTCAATAAATCTACCGTTCCGGTGGGTACAGCCCAGTTGGTACAAAAGGAAATTGAACAGGTTTTATCCCGTCGTAATGTTGCCTACCAAGTGGAAGTGATCAGCAATCCCGAATTTTTAAAAGAAGGTGTTGCAGTAGCTGACTTTATGAAACCTGACCGGGTTATTGTCGGAGCGCAATCCACAGAGGCCTTTGACATTATGTACCAATTGTACAAACCCTTTATGGAAAAAAATGACCGGTTTATAAAGATGGATACGGCTTCGTCTGAAATGACTAAATATGCTGCTAATGCGATGTTGGCAACCAAGATTAGTTTTATCAATGAAATTGCCAATATCTGCGAAGCAGTGGGCGCAGATGTGAACCAAGTGAGAACCGGAATCGGTAGTGATTCCCGAATAGGACATAGTTTTATTTATCCGGGTGCGGGTTATGGAGGCAGTTGTTTTCCCAAAGATGTACAAGCCCTCATAAAGGTGGCTTATGATCATCATTATACCCCTAGAATTTTAGAAGCTGTAGAACAGGTAAACAAGAATCAAAAAGAGGTTTTAGGAGCTAAAATTAATCGGTTTTTTAACGATGATTTAAAAGGAAAAAAAATAGCTGTTTGGGGTTTATCCTTTAAACCCGATACAGATGATATGCGTGATGCGCCTTCTATTCCATTAATTAAATACTTGCTTTCCAAAGAAGCAAGCGTTTCCGTGTATGATCCTGAGGCTATGCAAGTTGCGAAATCATTTTATTTTAAAGATATAGAAGGGATAGACTATACGAAAGACAAATACCAAACTGTTTCCGGTGCTGATGCATTGGTTCTGGTAACGGAATGGAAAGAATTTAGAAGTCCTGATTTTGACAGATTGAAGGCAGCACTCAATCAAGCGGTCATTTTTGACGGTCGTAACCAGTACGATGCCATCACATTGGCTAAAAAAGGTTTTGCTTATTTTCAAATAGGTGTTGGTAATCAGTAGTTGTAGCCAATTCGAGAAAAATCGACTATTAAACATTGAAACAATAATTTTTTG
>CAYNFJ010000026.1:0-18383 GCA_964396505.1 uncultured Polaribacter sp.
CCTCTTAATACATTATTAATAGTTTCATAACCTTCTCCAAATAGCGGAGGAATTAGATAAACAATAACTCCTATTAACAAGCCCCCTACTACTAAACGTGTATAGGGATTGTTGAATTTTTTTATCAAGTCACCTATAGTAAAATAAACCTTACTAAAATAGATCGATGTTGTGGCAGATGTCACGCCCAATAACGCATAAAACAACACATCATTAATAACAAATTTATCAGTTACTTTAAAATGAAGTAAAAACTCATCTCCTAAAAAAAAGTAAGAAGTCAATACGGCAACAATAGATGCTAATAGTAAAGGAATAACCGATGAAAGTGTCAATTCCAGACTAAAAATTTCAACGGCAAATACAATCGCAGCAATCGGAGCTTTAAAAATAGCAGCCATTGCTCCGGCAGTAGCCGCACCAATCAACAAGGTTCTCTTTGTTTGATTTAAATGAAATAATTGTGAAAAATTAGATCCTAGGGCTGCACCTGTAGCAACGGTAGGCCCTTCTAATCCAACAGAACCCCCAAAACCAACTGTCAAGGGTGCGGTAATTAAAGAAGCCCACATCTGGTGCTTCGGCATAATTCCTTTTTGTTTGGATATGGCATAGAGCGTGGAGGGAATCCCATGACCTACACTTTTTTTAACTACATATTTAATAAATACAATGGCAAAAAATAATCCAATAACCGGAAACACAAAATAAAAAGCGGTGTGATAGTCTTTAATAATCCTACCTTCAAGCAAACTGTGAATAAGGTGCGTAATGTTTTTAAGAACCACTGCACCTAAACCCGACAACAATCCTATAAATGTACTTAAAATGTATATAAATTGCGTTTCGGTTATATGTTTGTAACGCCACTTGTAAACTTTTGTCAATAAAGTTTGAATACGCTTTGGTAATTTGTGTTGCATTATCAATAATTCAATTCAGGCTGCGAAATTACATCATTTTTTGAATAATTATTAAAAAATGATGTAAATCATACCTCTTAGAATATCAATTTATGTAACTTTGCAGACACTTATTAAATTTAAAACAACGACATCCATATGTCTCAAGATATTCGTGTCAAAAAAGGCTTAACCATTAAGCTTAAAGGGAAGGCGGAAAAAGTAATATCCAATCTGCCTCGTGCCGCTGTATATGCAATAAAACCTACAGATTTTCACGGCATTATACCTAAACTGGCTGTTAAGGTCGGTTCCAAAGTAAAAGCCGGAGATATTTTGTTTTATTCCAAAGCAAACGAAATGGTAAAATTTGCCAGTCCCGTGAGCGGTGAAATAAAAGAAATAACCCGCGGTGCTAAAAGACGGATTTTAGATATTCGTATTACAGCTGATTCTGAAGATTCGTACAAGGAATTTGATAAAAATGATCCTGCTAAACTCTCGGTAGATGCTATTAAAGAACAGCTATCAGAAGCCGGTTGCTTTCCGTTCTTTATTCAAAGACCTTACGATGTGCTAGTGAATCCCAAAGATACACCTAAAGCCATCTTTATTTCTACTTTTTCAACTGCGCCATTAGCACCCGATGAAGTTTTTGCATTACAAGGGCAGGAACAATTCTTTCAAACGGGTATTAATGTGCTGTCAAAACTGACCAAAGGAAAGGTTCATCTTTCTGTTAAAGGAGAAGAGAATAGTTTTTTTAACAAAATTGAAGGGGTAACATTACACCGTGTTTTTGGTAAACATCCGGCTGGAAATGTAGGTGTCCAAATCAATAAAATCGATCCGATAAACCAAGGCGAGAAAATTTGGACAATCAAACCACAAGATGTCGCTATCATAGGTCGCTTATTTGCAACCGGAAAATACGATGCCACGCGGGTTTTTGCACTGGCTGGTTCAGAAGTGCCCAAGCCTCAATATTACAGAACAAAGATAGGTATTTCACTAGAAAAATTATTTCAACAACAAGTCCCTAATTCCAATGTGCGATATATCAATGGTGATGTATTATCCGGAAAATGGGTGCGCAAGAATAATTTTTTAGGTTTCTACAACACCTTGATATCGGTGATTCCGGAAGGGGATCATTACACCTTTTTTGGTTGGATGCCTTTTACGCAAAACAAACTTTTCAGTATGTCACGCACTTTCTTTTCTTGGTTGACACCCCATAAAGAATATGTGTTAGACACCAATATGAATGGAGAGAAAAGAGCGATGGTTCTTACCGGAGAAATGGAAAAAGTTTTTCCGATGGATATTTTTCCAATGCAATTACTCAAAGCCACCTTGGTGAGCGATATTGAAAAGATGGAAAAATTGGGAATCTATGAAGTAGCTCCGGAAGATTTTGCACTGATTGATTATGTAAGCTCTTCCAAGGTTGAAGCACAAGCAATTATAAGAGAAGGTTTAGATTTAATGATTAAAGAAGTAGGCTAATGCAATTTTTAAATAATATAATGGAAAAATACCGCCCTCACTTTAGAAAAGGCGGAAAATTTGAAAAATACGGACCGGCATTTTCCGGTATAGACACATTTCTATTTGTTCCCAATCACACGACTAAGAGTGGTGCACACATTCGTGATGGCATTGATCTAAAACGAGTGATGATTATCGTAGTCTTTGCATTGATTCCAGTAACAATTTTTGGTATTTGGAATATAGGCTATCAACATTTTAGTCAATTGGGAATTGATAAAGGTTTTTGGGAGCTGTTCGGTTACGGAGCTATTCGGTTTTTACCGATGGTTGTGGTTTCTTATGTAGTGGGATTGGGCATTGAATTTGCCTATGCAGTTATGCGAGGTCATGCAGTTAATGAAGGCTATTTAGTGAGTGGTTTGTTAATTCCACTTATCATGCCCATTGATTTACCACTTTGGATGTTAGCCATCGCAGTGGTATTTGCTGTGATTATCGGTAAGGAGGCTTTTGGTGGAACCGGAATGAATATACTGAATCCGGCGCTGTTAGCCAGAGCTTTTGCTTTCTTCTCGTATGCAGGGAGTATGAGTGGAGATGCTGTGTGGGTAGCCGATTCCAAAATAACCGATGGGGTTTCCGGTGAAACCATATTAGGAGCCTTAGCGCAAGGAAAAGAAGTAAGCCATAGTGTTATAGACATGTTTATGGGATATATTCCGGGTTCTGTAGGTGAAACATCGGTTGTGATGATACTCATCGGAGCCGCATTACTACTCTTTACGGGAATTGCCAGTTGGCGTATTATGTTATCTACTCTTATTGGTGGATCATTAGCCGCTTTCCTATTTAATCTTTGGGGTATTAATTCATTGATGAACTTCCCTTGGTGGCAACATTTGATGGTGGGCGGTTTCTTGTTTGGAACGGTATTTATGGCAACCGATCCGGTTACAGCAGCACAAACTACCAAAGGAAAATGGATTTACGGTTTCTTAATAGGAATGTTAGCCATTATGGTTCGTGTATTTAATGGTGCTTATCCGGAAGGGATGATGATGGCAATACTATTGATGAATGTTTTTGCTCCTTTGATAGATCATTATGTGATAGAAAGCAATATCAAACATCGTGAAAAAAGATTACAAAAAACAGCAACAGCATAATTATGAATACAAATAGCAATACTTACACCTTTATCTTTGCCATTGTCTTGGTTACTATTGTAGCGGGTTTGTTAGCCTTTACAGCTATAAAACTGAAACCACTTCAAGAGGATAATGTCCGTAATGAAAAAATGCAAAGTATTTTAACCTCTATTGGGGTAAATGAAAGCAGAGATCATGCCGGTGAAGTTTTTAATCAATATATTAAAAAACAATTGGCTCTCAAAATTGATGGTACCGTTGATCCGGAAGTAGATGCTTTTACGATCAATTTAAAAAATGAAATAAAAAAGGATCCAAAAGAACAACGCTATCCTTTATATATAGCAGAAAATCAAGGTAAAAAAATGTATATCGTTCCGCTCTTTGGAAAAGGATTATGGGATGATATTTGGGGTTATATCGCTTTGGATGATGATAAAAATACCATTGCCGGAGCAGTATTTGATCACAAAGGAGAAACCCCGGGCTTGGGCGCTGAAATCAGAGAAAGCTGGTTTGAAAAACAGTTTACCGGGAAAAAAATGTTTACAAATCCCGATGATTTTACCATCAATAATTTTGTATCTGTTTACACGGTAAAAGGAGGTGCCAAACCCGATGATGTTCATGGAGTCAATGCCATTTCAGGAGGAACAGTTACCTCTACCAAATTATCAAAGATGATCAAAGAACGTATGCAACGGTATTTACCCTATTTTCAAAAAAATAAATAGCGAATTTATAATTCAAAAAAACGAATAAAATGTCTGAAGATAACGCACTATTTTCAAAAAAGAATATCAAATTAGTCACTGATCCGCTCAATGACAACAATCCTATTACTGTTCAAGTATTGGGAATCTGTTCTGCATTGGCTATTACGGTACAACTCAAACCGGCAATTGTGATGGCCATAGCAGTAATGGCAGTACTCATATTTAGTAATTTGATTATATCATTATTACGTAATTTGATTCCCAATAGAATTCGGATTATCGTTCAATTACTGGTTGTAGCTGCATTGGTTATTATTGTAGATCAGATCTTAAAAGCCTATGCTTTTGATGTCAGTAAACAATTATCTGTATTTGTAGGTTTGATTATTACCAACTGTATTATTATGGGACGTCTGGAAGCTTTTGCTTTGGGTAATAAACCTTGGGCTTCTGTACTAGATGCTTTTGGTAATGGAGGTGGATATGCCATTATATTGGTTATCGTGGCTTTCTTTAGAGAATTGCTAGGTTCCGGAAAACTATTTGGATATGAAATTTTAGGGCATAAAGCCACAAGCATAGCTGAATCTACCGGATTGTACCATTACGGCTATCAAAACAACGGTTTTATGTTACTATCGCCTATGGCGTTGATTGTCCTTGGAATCGTAATATGGTTACAACGTAGTAAGAACAAGAAATTAATAGAAAATTAAATATTTTTATAGGTAAATTTCACCTGAAACACAATATCAAAAAACAACAATAAAATGGATTATATAAACTTATTTGTCAAGAGTATTTTTATCGATAATATGGTCTTTGCCTATTTTTTAGGTATGTGCTCTTATTTGGCGGTTTCCAAGAAGGTAAAAACAGCGGTAGGACTGGGAGCCGCAGTAATTTTTGTAATGCTCATTACCGTCCCCGCCAACTATTTATTGGATAATTATCTGCTAAAACCTGGCGCATTAGCATGGTTGTCGCCTGAATTAGCAGACACTGATTTAAGCTTCTTGAGCTTTATTATGTTTATTGCCGTAATTGCTTCTATGGTACAATTGGTTGAGATGGTTGTAGAGCGGTTTGCACCGTCATTATACAACGCTTTAGGTATCTTTTTACCGCTTATTGCTGTAAATTGTGCTATACTGGGAGGCTCTTTATTTATGCAACAAAAGGATTTTGCCAATGTAGGAGAATCGGCAGTGTATGGTTTGGGTTCCGGTATCGGATGGTTTTTGGCAATTGTAGCCATAGCCGCTATTCGTGAAAGAATAACCTATTCTAATATTCCGAAACCCCTTAGAGGAATTGGAATAACCTTTATTATAACCGGATTAATGGCAATTGGATTTATGAGTTTTTCCGGTATTGAATTATAAAAAATCCCAAAAATTAAGCATCAATAGATAAATTAGATATACATGAATACGGTTTTTATAAGTATTGTCGTTTTTTTAGTAGTTATTCTGGTATTGGTTGTGTTACTTTTAGTAGCCAAGGCAAAATTATTACCTTCCGGAAAAGTAAAAATCACGATTAACGGCGAACGGGAAATTGAAGTAGAGAGTGGTAGTTCTCTTTTAAATACATTGAGTAACGAAAAAATATTTTTACCCTCGGCGTGTGGCGGCGGCGGTACTTGCTTACAATGTGAATGCCATGTGCTTTCCGGCGGCGGAGAACCACTACCTACAGAAACACCACATTTTACCAGAAAAGAACTAGCAGAAGGGGCCCGCTTGGGTTGCCAGGTCAAGGTAAAAAACGATATGGAAATAAGAATTCCCGAGGCAGTTTTCGGTATAAAAAAATGGGAAGCTACCGTTGTTTCTAACTACAATGTCGCCTCTTTTATCAAAGAATTTGTAGTGGAATTACCGGAAGATATGAATTACAAAGCAGGAGGTTATATTCAAATAGAAATTCCTCCAACAGAGGTACAATACAAAGATATTGATATTACGGCACATCCTAAAGAACACCCGGGAGAACCTCAAAAATTCAAATTGGAATGGGATAAATTTGGTCTTTGGCCATTGGTAATGAAAAATAACGAACAGGTGGAACGCGCTTATTCTATGGCATCTTATCCGGCAGAAGGAAGACATGTAATGTTAAACGTTCGTATTGCCACTCCGCCTTGGGATAGAAATACCAATGCGTGGATGCAAGTCAATCCCGGAGTCGCATCGTCTTACATTTTTTCTCGCAAACCCGGAGATAAAGTTATAGTTTCAGGGCCTTATGGCGAGTTCTTTATCAATGATTCTGATGCAGAGATGCTCTATATAGGTGGAGGAGCCGGAATGGCGCCCATGCGTTCGCATTTGTATCATCTGTTTAAAACCTTAAAAACAAACCGAAAAGTATCGTATTGGTACGGAGGACGTAGTAAACGTGAATTATTTTATATAGATCATTTTAGAGATCTTGAAAAAGAGTTTCCTAATTTTAAATTTTATATTGTCCTTTCGGATCCGCAAGAAGAAGATCATTGGGCCCCTATGAAAGATATTCACGATACCAAGGGCGATGGTTTTACCGGTTTTGTACATCAAGCGGTTATTGACCAATATTTAACAAAACATGAGGCGCCTGAAGACATTGAATTTTACTTCTGTGGACCTCCTATGATGAATAAAGCAGTCGTAAAAATGTGCGATGATTTTGGCGTGCCACCCGAAAATGTCCGTTTTGACGATTTTGGATAAAGATTCCTAAATAAAACTACAAGCCTTTTCAATTTGAAAAGGCTTTTCTATGTTAAATTATCGTATATTATAGCCCTTTTCCCCTTATTTATTAGGATAAATTGTACCTTTGTAGCTGTGTTATTACACGATTTGATATTAATTTAAATATAAGAAAATTTATGCAAAAAATTTTGATCTTAGTTCTAGGATTATTTGTGGGCATTTATGCAAACGCACAATCCTTCAATGTAGTCAAAGGTAAAGTGCTGAATGCGGATACTTCGGAACCTGTTTCCGGTGTTAAAATCAGTGTCCAAGATACTGAAATTTCTCAAAATACCGCAAGCGATGGAACCTTTACACTACAAAATGTACCGAATGGTGAACAAATTATAGCATTGTCCAAACAGGGATTTGAACCTCAGTTTTTCCCTGTAACCCTGAACAATAAAACCGTTGATATGGGTGATATGCTGTTGTATGTTGATCTGAACCAACAGTTAGACACTTCTGTAATTACTATATCAGAAGATGATCTTTCTGACGACGAAGCAGGAGGAGCAGATAATGTGGCAGGAATCTTGCAATCTTCAAAAGACACCTATCAACGAGCGGTAGCTTTTAATTTTGGACAAGTATGGTTTAAAGAACGGGGTTATGACTCCAGTTACGGTCAGGTTTCTTTTAATGGGATGCCTATGAACAAGCTATCTAACAATCGTCCGCAATGGAGTGATTGGGGGGGCTTAAATGATGTGTTGCGTAATCAAGAGTTTTCCAACGGATTGGCAGCCTCTGAAACTACTTTTGGGAACGTTTTGGGAACGACCAATTTTATTACACGCGCTTCCTTATACAGAGAAGGCGGTAAAGTATCTTATTCCGCTACCAACTCCAATTACAATGGACGTGTAATGGCTTCTTATAACACCGGATTGATGGATAACGGATGGGCTTTGACTGTTTTAGGTTCCAGACGCTATGCGCAAGAAGGATATATGGAAGGTAGTTCTTACAACGCTTGGGGTGGATTCATCGCAGTAGAAAAAGTTTTGAATGAAAAACACAGTTTGAATTTCACGGCATTTTATACCCCTAATAGAAGAGGAAAAAACTCTCCAAATACCCAAGAAGTATTTGATTTAGGTGGTACCAAATACAATGCTTATTGGGGTTGGCAAGGAGATAAAAAACGCAATTCCCGTATGAAAGAGATTAAAGAACCTACCTTTATGCTAACTCATTATTGGAACATCAACGACAAAACAACCTTAAATACCAATATTATGTACCAAACCGGTACTATTGGTAACAGTCGTTTTGGTTATACAGCCAATAATCCCGACCCGACTTATTATCAAAAATTACCGAGTTATTATTTACGTCACGAAGGTTCTGAAGATTACGAAAGTGCTTATATCAGAACTAATTATTTCTTGAATGATGATCCGGAAAGTCAAATCATGTGGGATGATTTATATGCAGCCAATGCTTTAAATGCAGATGCCACTTATTATTTATACGAAGATGTAAATGATGATACTACTATGGCTATCAATAGTGTGTTTAATACACAACTTAATGACAATATCACTCTGAACGGTTCTGTAATTTACAAAAAAACTTCTTCAAATAATTATGCCAAAATGATGGATCTTTTAGGTGCGCAATATTTTACCGATTTAGATAGATATTCTACCGGTGATGAGGCTCAAATGGACTTGAACAATCCGGATAGACAAATAAAAGAAGGAGATTTGTTTAATTACAATTACAATATAGATGCCAGCCAATACGATGTGTTTGCTCAAGCTCAATTTACCTACGATAAAGTAGATTTATACCTGGCAGCCAATGTGGGTAATACCAGCTATCTTAGAGAAGGATTGTACAAAAATGGAAGTTATGCCAATAATTCATTTGGAAAAGGAGAAACTCAAAGTTTCCCGACCTATGGAGTAAAAGGAGGTGTAACGTATAAGATTTCAGGTCGTCATTTATTGAATTTCAATGCAGGTTATATGACCAAAGCCCCTAGTTTGCGAAACACCTATTCTAACTCCAGGGTTAACCACGATGTAGTACCTAATATCACTTCAGAAAAAATCCTTTCTGCCGATGCCAGTTATATTTACAGAGCGCCGGGTGTTAAGGCAAGACTGTCGGGTTATTATACTGCTTTTGAAAATCTCAATGAAGTATCATTCTTTTATGCTCAAGGGATTAATATTGCCGGTTTTGACTTACCGGATGAAGTCACCGGAGATTCCTTTTTCTTAAACAGCGCTTTAACCGGTGTAGCCAAGAAGAATATAGGAGGTGAGTTTGGTATCGATGTGCAAGTAACTCCTACCGTAAGTCTACAAGGAGCAGCTGCTTATGGACAGTTTACCTACGATAACAATCCGGATTTGTATATTGGATCAGACCAGTTTTCATCTACTTATTTAGGAACGGCTTATCTTAAAAATTACAAGCAATCCGGAACACCGCAACAAGGATATTCCTTAGGTTTTTCATATCGTGACCCTAAATATTGGTGGGTGAGTGCCAATGCTAATATGTTATCTAATAACTATATCAGTATATCCCCTATGTTGCGTACCGATAATTTTTATACCGATACTTTTGGTAATCCGGTTCCTTTCAATGACTTGACACAAGAAGAAGTGGATACATTCTTAGCACAAGAAAAATTTGACGATATATTCCTTGTCAATCTAGTGGGAGGAAAGTCTTGGAAAATTAAAGGAAAATATTTCGGATTCTTTGCCAGTATCAATAATCTACTGGGAGAAACCTTTAAGACCGGTGGATTTGAACAATCCCGTAAAGCCAATTATGAGGAATTATCTACCGATCAGAATCTAGATCATCCTCTATTTGGCAATAAATATTGGTATGGTAGAAATACTTCTTACTACATCAATTTTTACGTTCGATTCTAATCATTACTAACCAATAAAAATAATAATAAAATGAAAAAAATAATTTATAGTTTACTGAGTGTAGCCCTCCTAGCTGTGACACTTAACTCTTGTGTGCAAGACACAGATTACGAAACCCCTCAAATTAGTTGTACTGAACCTACACTAACCGGATCAGAGGTTAGTATGGAAACCATCCTAAACCAATGGATCGCTGAAAATGATACCGATGGTGATAATGTGGTGGAATACAATGAAACTGAAAATCCGATTGTATTTGATAGCGATTATGCCAATTATATCGTAGGGTACGTGGTTTCCAGTGATAAAACAGGAAATTTTTACAAAGAATTATACATTCAAAACGACCCGGTTAATCCTACCAAAGCAATTAAATTGATTGTTGATATGAGAAGCCTATATACCAAATTTGATATTGGTCGTAAAGTATATGTCTATCTTCATGATTTAGCATTGAACAAAAACCGTGGTGAAATGATTTTAGGAGAGATGATTAATAACGAAGTGAGTAATATGCGTGAAAATAGAGCTAAAGAGAATATTTTACGTAATTGTGATGCAGTTGCTGTTACTCCGGTTACTATAGACTCACCTAGTTCCGTAGATGATAGCTATTTAGGTATGATGGTTCAATTTGATAATATGCAATTTGACTTGAGCTTGATCGATTTAGATCATCCTGAAAATTCTGCTACTTTTGCAGACCCGTATGACAATTATGATTCGTATCGTATGATTACCAATTGTGATGACAACTCACAAATTCGTTTGGAAACCAGTACATTTGCTAGTTTTAAAGATGATTTATTACCCTCCGGACAAGGAAGCGTAAAAGGAGTATTAGCACGTGACTATTTTGATGATTTCTATGTTTTAAAAGTGTCCGGCACCGATGATTTTTCTTTTACGGGAAATCGTTGTGACCCGGTGTTATTAGATTGCAATAATTCCAATCCGATAGGTGGTAGTAATGTGGTTTTTAATGAAGATTTTGAATCGTATGCCAATTATACAACTTCTTTACCCGGATGGACCAATGTCAATGTAAATAATGGAAACGGATTATTTCAAGTACGAAGCTATAGCGGTGCGCATTATATGCAATGTAGCGCTTATAACAGTGGTGAAGCGCCTATGGAAGTATGGTTGGTAACCCCGGCAATCAATTTGGATAATTCCACCGATGAAGAATTGACTTTTGAAACCAAAACCGGTTATAACAACGGTGCGGCATTGAGTGTATATGTTTCTACAGATTTTACAGGTGATGTTGCTACGGCAGAGTGGATGATGGTCAATGCTGAAATTGCCAATGGCCCTTCCAGTGGTTATCAATCCAGTTTTACCAGTTCCGGATCAGTTGATATTTCTTGTTTAGACGGAGATGTGTATGTCGCGTTCAAATATTTAGGGGGTGATGGTGGTATCACCACAACATTCCAAGTGGATAATGTAAAAGTTACCGGAAATTAACATTTCAAAAATAAATTTTTTACAAACCGTTGTTATTGTGTCAATAGCAACGGTTTTTTTATGTAATTTTGTTAGGTCTTCAGACAAAAATATTTTAATCTTCTTTTCTATGAAAAAACTATTCATTTTTGCACTCATTAGTTTGAGTATGATTGCTTGTAAAGATAAAGCATCTTCAGATCACGACAATCTTTTTAAATTTAAAGAATACATTTACGAGACGACATCAGGGCTTGTTTCTGTTCAAGAAAACATCCACATCACTTTGGCAAAGGATGTGAGTGATTTTAAAGATTCCAAAGAGTTAAAAGGAAATATCCTGAGTATCTCGCCAAAACTAAGTGGTAAAACGTATCTTAAAGACGCCAGACACTTGGAATTTATTCCGGATAAACCCTTAAAACCCAATACAGAATATACGGTTCAAGTACGCCTGAAAGATTTGTATAAATCCATCCCTAAGGAATATAAATCCTATCAATTCCAATTTAAAACCATAGAACCTAATTTTGTTATCAATACCGGTAATCTACAGTCCTATAATAAATCTTGGCAATATATAGAAGGAACGCTTCGTGCTGCCGATGTGATGACACAAGAAGATTGCCAAAAACTATTAAAAGCAAACCAAAACGGTAAAGAATTAAAAATAAAATGGCAAGAATTAAACACCAAAGATTTTGAATTTACCATAGATAGTATTCATCGTAATGATGATGATACCAAAGTACAAATCAGTTGGGACGGCAGTCCTCTAGGTATTGATAATAAAGGGGATAATACGCTTGTGATTCCCGGAAAAACTAATTTTTCAATTATTCGTGTAGATGTCATTCAGTCTCCCAGTCAATATCTAGCCATTAATTTTTCGGACCCTCTTAAAAAACAACAAAACTTCCGCGGACTTGTTTCCATTCAAAATGCGGGAAAGTTGCGCTATTCCGTAGAAGGAAATGTGCTCAAAGTATATCCTTCTAAACGTTTGATAGGAAATTTAAAAACCGAAGTTTTTACCGGTATTAAAAGTGTGGATGGTTATAAACTAAAGCAAGATTACGTGGAGCAAGTTGCCTTTGCTCAAATAAAACCGGCAGTACGAATCATCAATAAAGGGGTTATTTTACCCAATTCCAATGACCTGACATTCAATTTTGAAGCCGTTAATCTTAAATCGGTAACAGTTCGGGTTATTAAAATATTTGAAAACAATGTCTTGCAATTTTTACAAGAGAACAATCTGGACAGTCAGGATCAATACAGAATACGGCAAGTAGGTCGTAGCGTTGCCAAAAAGAAAATTACCCTTATAAAAGATGTTTCTCACAATACCGGAAAGTGGACGGCCTATGCCATAGATTTAGCGAAATTAATCAAAGCAGATCCCGGTGCTATTTATCGCGTGGAATTGAGCTTTACCATTGATGATGCCATCTATGACTGTACTGATAGCAAAGTCAATGCATCTAATTACGAAGAAGACGATGATTACTACGAAGGAGAAGAATATGAAGAAGATTACGATCAATATACAGCACAACAAGCCGAAGATGAAGACGCCAGAGAAGAACAATATTGGGACAATCTAATTTACAGTTATAAACATTATACCTACAATTGGCAAGAACGCGATAATCCGTGTCATCCGGCTTATTATAACGCAGACCGAGTCGTTTCTGCCAATATATTGGCATCCAATCTAGGCGTTATTGTTAAAAAAGGAGAAAATCAAAGCTACTATTTTGCTGTTACCGATATCGTTAGTACACAGCCGGTTTCCAATGCCAAAATAACTTTATACAATTTTCAACAACAGGAAATAGCCACACTCTCCACCAACAAAGAGGGCTTAGCGCAATACAAATCGGATAAAAACGCCTATTTTGCCATTGCTTCTCAAGGGAGTAGTAAGACCTATATAAAACTCAATGATGGTAACTCACTGTCCTTGAGTAAATTTGACGTGTCCGGTAAAAAATTACAAAAAGGATTAAAAGGATACCTCTATGGAGAACGAGGAGTTTGGAGACCCGGAGACACCTTACATCTTACTTTTGTCTTGGATGATAAAGCAAATCCCATACCCAAAGGGCATCCTATAAAATTTGAATTATTCGATGCGCGTGGACAATTGGTCAACAAACAGATGAGCAGTCATAGCACCAATCGTTTTCATAAATTTACGGTTCCGACCGATAAAGAAGCTCCTACCGGAAATTGGAATGCAACGGTAAGTGTAGGTGCTGTAAAATTCAATAAAACCATTAGAATAGCAACCATAAAACCCAATAGACTGAAGATTCATATAGATTTTGGAAAAGATAAGGTCATACCAGCTTCCAAAGGAATTCAAGGTGATTTAAGTGTCAATTGGTTGCACGGTGCACCGGCAAAAAATGTAAAGGCAACGGTTCAAATGAAGTTAAGAAGCACTACAACTGCCTTTGAGCATTATCCAAATTATGTATTTCAAGATCCAACCCGTGAGTTTGACTCAGAAGAAATTACCATTTTTGATGGAAAAGTCAACAGTGCAGGAAAGGCGAGTATTTTAAAAAAATTCCCAAATACCACAGCAGCTCCGGGTATGTTAAAAGCTACTTTTTTCACCCGTGCTTTTGAAAATGGCGGTGATTTTTCTATGGATGTATTTAGTAAAAATGTAGCACCCTACACATCCTTTGTAGGACTACAATCTCCCGAACCGGATGCCTATGACTCCTATACAACCGATAAACCCACCACATTTGATTTAGTGACAGTTGATACACAAGGAAACCCTTTACAACGAAAAGGACTACAAGTAAGAGTATATAAACTTCAATGGCGTTGGTGGTGGAGTTCCTCTTATGATAACCTAGCCAGTTATACCAGTAGTCAATACCACGAAAAAATATATGATAGGACAATTAACACAAATACTCGAGGAAAAGCGTCCTTTACCCTTAAAATCCCCAATAATCGAGGCGGACGATACTTAATACGAGTCTATGATCCGGTAAGTGGTCATGCCACCGGAAGAATAGCCTATTTTTACAGAGATTGGTGGAAAACACCCGATGGTTCTGATGGACAATCGGCCAATATGCTGCTTTTCTCAACCGATAAGAAAAAATACAATTCCGGCGAAACAGCGCATCTTACATTCCCTTCCGGTTCAGAAGGTAGGGCATTAATCAGTATGGAAAACGGTAGTGGTGTCATAGAACAACGTTGGGTCAAAACGACTAAAGGAGAAACCAAAGTATCTATTCCCATTACCAAGGATATGGCACCCAATGTGTTTGTGAATATTTCATTATTACAACCTCATGCGGTAACGGCCAATGATTTACCACTACGATTATACGGTATAATTCCTATTATGGTCGAAGATCCGGAAACACGCTTACACCCGCAAATAGCGATGCCCGATGTATTGAAACCCGAAGAAGATTTTGTCGTAAAAGTATCCGAACAAAACGGAAAACCTATGACCTACACACTGGCTGTGGTAGATGAAGGATTATTGGATATCACCCGTTTTAAAACGCCGAATATCTGGAACGATTTTTATCAAAGACAAGCCTTAGGGGTTACTACTTGGGATATTTATGATGATGTGATTGGTGCTTACGGAGGAACAATAGATCAAGTGTTTTCGATTGGTGGTGATGAAGAAGCCGCCGCAAAAAAAGGAAAAAAAGCGAATCGTTTCAAACCGGTAGTCACCTATTTAGGCCCCTTTAGACTTAAAAAAGGAAGAACCGCTAAACACAAGATTCATATGCCTAATTATATTGGGTCGGTACGGACTATGTTGATAGCCGGTGACAATGCGAAGGAAGCTTATGGAAGTGCTGAGAAAACAACACCCGTTCGTAAACCCCTTATGTTATTGGCTTCTATACCCAGAAAATTAAGTCCGGGCGAAAAAGTAAGCTTGCCGGTTACGGTTTTTGCCATGGAAGATAAGGTCAAGAATGTAAGTGTTCAAGTCAAAACAAGCAAAGGAATCAACGTATTACACAGTGATTCTCAAAAACTCCAATTTGACAAGCCCGATGAAAAAATGCTGTTTTTTGATTTGGATGTCAGCCGGGCAAAAGGAATCAATACCATAGAAGTTATTGCCAAAGGAAATGGCGAAAAAGCCACCTACAAAGTAGCAATCGATGTTGTAAATCCCAATCCGGTTACCAGCAAATTTATCGATATGGAATTGCAAGCCAATGCCACTCAATCACTTCGATTTGACACCTTTGGAGTAGCGGGAAGTAATCAAGCTCAAATAGAGTTTTCTACCCTACCGGCGATGGATTTCAATCGTAGAATGAACTATTTAATTCAATATCCGCACGGATGTGTGGAACAAACCACTTCCAGTGTATTTCCACAATTATACTTAGCCGATATTTTTGATTTATCAGCTCAACGTAAACAGGAAATACGAGAAAACATCAAAGCTGGAATTAAGAGTTTGGGATTATTTCAAACACCGGACGGCGGTTTGGGGTATTGGAGAGGCTATCGTAATGCCGATGATTGGGGAACCAGTTACGCCGGACATTTTATGATAGAAGCCGAGAAGAAAGGCTATGCGCTACCACTGAGTTTTATGACCAATTGGTTGCGATATCAGCAACAGGCAGCTCGTAGTTGGAGACCATCTTACCGTCGTTTCCGCACAGATTTGGCACAAGCTTACAGGTTGTACACCTTAGCTCTTGCCGGTCATCCGGAACTAGCTGCGATGAACCGTTTGCGTGAGTTTAAAGCCTTGTCCAATGACGGAAAATGGCGTTTGGCTGCGGCTTATGCCTTGGCGGGACAAAAAGAAGCTGCTCAAAAAATAGCCAACACGGCCAATATAGATTTTCAACCCTATCAATATGATTATTACACCTATGGAGATGTCAATAGAAATAAAGCAATGGCTATGGAAACCATGTTATTAGTAGATGATAAAGATTATATAAATTTGGCAAAAAGCATTGCTAAAACCTTATCATCTCAAGAATGGTTAAGTACGCAGACTACTGCCATTTCCTTATTATCTATGGCAAAGATGGTTCAAAAAGGAGGCGGAAAAGAATTGGATATATCCTATACAATTCACGGTACAAAAGACAAAATAAAAACGACCAAAAGTGTTGCTACACGTGCTCTGGATAGCCAAGATGGAAGTAATGAAATAAGCATCACAAATCACAAGAACAACGTCGTATTTGTCCGGGTATTAAATTCCGGAAAATTACCTTTAGGAAATGATATATCCGAGGCGCGTAATTTGAGTATTACAGTAGATTATGAAGATGTGGACGGTCATGCTCTAGACGTTCGACAATTAACCCAAGGTACTGATTTTATTGCCAAGGTAAGTGTTACCAATACTAGCCGTAATTATATTGGCAATGTAGCGCTTACCGAAATTTTCCCTAGTGGATGGGAAATAGTAAACACCAGTTTTACCGATTATGAAGGAGGAGCGACCAAAGCAGATTATACTGATATACGAGATGATAGAGTTTATTTTTATTTCAATTTAGCCAAAAGAAAAACCAAGACATTTATAGTACATCTCAATGCGTCCTATTTAGGGTATTATTACCGTTTTGGGGTACAAGCTGAAGCCATGTATGACCACGATTATTTAGCCCGTTCACAAGGCGGTTGGGTAGAGATAGTAAAATAGTATTATATAAATCCATATCACTAAGAGACGCGAGTTATCGCGTCTCTTTACGATGAAATACAAGCTTTGGTTGTACCCGTTTTTAACAGATTATCTCGCGGGGTAAATGATATTACAAATTGTTTGTTCCTGCTTGTAATTACAGCGAATAACTGATTATATTCTACTTTAATATATTGCCAACTAAGTATTTTTTACGAAATTTACCGCGAAATATAGATCTTTCTATGAAGAAAACCAATCAACAGTATGATAAAGTAGTGGCTCAGTGTCGTGCTTTGTTTGAAAAAAAAATGAGTGACTACGGAAGTGCTTGGCGCATATTGCGTTTACCATCCTTGACAGATCAAATTTTTATTAAAGCACAGCGTATCCGGATGATGCAAGAAAATGAGGTGCGCAAAGTAGATGAAGATGAAATTCCGGAGTTTATAGGTATTATCAATTATTCGTTAATGGCGTTGATTCAATTGGAAAAAGGAGTGTCTGAACAACCCGATATACATACCAAAAAAGCGTTGGAATGGTATGATAAACACATTGCTGCTACAAAAGCATTGATGCAAAACAAAAACCACGACTATGGAGAAGCTTGGCGCGATATGCGAGTGAGTTCCTTGACCGATTTGATTTTACAAAAACTATTGCGAATAAAACAAATAGAAGACAATCAAGGAAAAACTATTGTATCCGAAGGAATCGATGCCAATTATCAGGATATCATTAATTACGCTATTTTTGCCTTGATTCTAATAGATGAAACAAATTAATTTCTAAATACATACAGATGAAACTACTAACTAACATCGCTCGTGTATTGGTGGCTATAACCTTTATCTTTTCCGGTTTTGTCAAGCTGGTAGATCCCATAGGTTCCGCTATAAAATTCAAAGAATACTTTGGTGAAGATGTATTGAATTTGCCTTTTTTAGACCCGTATGCCCTGCCTTTTTCTATTGTGTTAATACTCTTGGAACTCCTGTTGGGCGTGATGCTTCTAGTAGGATTTAAACCTAAAATAACCGTTTGGGCTACCAGCTTATTGCTATTGGTTTTCTTATTTTTGACTTGGTATTCTGCCTATTTTAATAAAGTAACCGATTGTGGTTGCTTTGGAGATGCGGTTAAACTAAGCCCTTGGGGTACTTTTTATAAAAATATTGTATTAGCTGTTTTATTACTCCTGTTACTTTTCAACATAAAATATATCAGGCCTTGGTTTGGAAAAACAGCAGCCCTTTGGGTTCCTTTTATCACACTTATTGGCGGACTTTATATCAGTTATTATGTGTTACAACATTTACCGATTATAGATTTTAGACCCTTTGCTAT
>CAYNFJ010000026.1:18483-22344 GCA_964396505.1 uncultured Polaribacter sp.
AAAAAAGGAGTGGTAACCGGTAAATGGAATTGGACTGATTTTGATAAAATTAAATTAGAATAATATGCAACAGATTTTTTTAGTCTTTATAGGAGGAGGTATCGGAAGTGCATTACGGTATATCATCGGATTACGATTAAATCAAGAAACTATTCCATATGGTACTCTAACAGTCAATGTTATCGGAAGTCTGCTGATAGGTCTGTTAATGGGTTTTTATTTAAAAACTGTAAATCATTCACTGACCGAAAATCAAATTGCCTTTATGGCGGTCGGTTTTTTTGGTGGTTTTACCACTTTTTCTTCTTTTATGTACGAAAACTTACAATTTTTATTCAATGAACAGTATTTTAGATTCGTAGGTTATACTTTATTATCCTTAATTTTAGGTTTTTTGGCTGTTTTTTTAGGATTTCTTTGGGGAAAACATATATAATTTTTTTCACAATCGTTCGTTAGTTTATAAACAACTCTTATGATGAAGCTGTATGCCCTATTATTTTTATCCATTTTTGCCTGGTCTTGTGCCGACGAGGCTCCGGTAAGTACAGAAGGCAATTGGTACAAACCCACGCCCATGACTACTTTTGATTGGGATTTAAGAGGACCTATTCCTGCGGGGACTACTTATCAAAGCAGTATTGTCGATATTGATGCGTTTGAAAATGATGCGTCTTTTGTCGCTTCTTTACAAGCCCAAGGTAAAAAAGTATTTGCCTATGTTTCCGTAGGTTCAGTGGAAGATTGGCGTCCGGATGCCGGTGATTTTCCCAATACGGTTATCGGGAATGATTACCCGGGATGGAGTGGTGAGAAATTTCTGGACATCCACAATTTTGAATTACTGAAACCCATTATGCGTGCCCGGTTTGATATGATCAAGCAAAAGGGTTTTGACGGTATAGAACCGGATAATATTGATTTAAATTCTTGGACTACGGCAGAACTCGGATTTGAAATTACCGACGCAGATGTAATTAACTATAGCCATTGGTTAGCGCAAGAAGCACACCAACGAGGTTTGTCTATCGGACAAAAAAATGCTTCGGATTTATCCGATGATTTGGTCGATACTTTTGATTGGATTCTTTTAGAAGATGCCTTTGCTTACGGTTTCCAAAACGAGGCAGCCACGTATATATCACATAACAAAGCTGTTTTTGCTACCGAATATACCGATGAAACTACCAGCTCGCAATTTCAAACCAATGTATGCCCATCGGCTGCTACACTACAATATACCGCTATTTTAAAAAATCGGGATTTAGATGGTTTTATAGAAACCTGTAATTAATGGAATTTTTTTACCCCGGCTTTTACTGCCACTTTCAAATCATTTTCTTTAGGTGGAATCACGCAAGACCATCGATGACTATAGGCGCAATACGGATTGTAGGCTTGGTTGAAGTCCAGTGTAACCACCGCACCTAAAGGCTGTTTTAAGTCGATATAACGCCCACCTCCATAGGTTTCCTCACCATTGGTTTGATCGGTAAAAGGGACAAAAAGATAATCTTTATAGGCCTCGTCCGGTTCCAAATCTTGATAAACAGCTAGACTTAAATTTTGACCATTCAATGTAAAATGCAAGGTCCCGTATTTTTGATAAAGGGCTTTTCTATCGGTGCTGGTGCTCATTGCAAAGGGACTCGGATATTCAATTTTTTCAAAACTGGCCGTAACAATGTATTTTGCACTGACGGGAAAAAAGTCCAATTGACGGAATTGCACAAAATCAATACTGTCCAAAGGGGATTTTTCTTTATCGGCAAATTCTAAATTCAACTGATATTGAAAGTCTTTAGCCGCTTGTATTTTTGAAACTTTTTTTGCCGGTTTTTGAGGGGTACACGATAGCACCATCCCCAAGCTAAGCATCCAAAAAACAGCCATTTTTAATATATTACGCATCTTAACTGACTTATTTTCCGATTGCACCCATTTCCACTCCTTCAGAGTAGGCTACTCTAATACCGTTTTCGCTAAAAGCACGTTTGATACTTTTGTACGAAAGATAGGTTACTTCCCAATAATCATCGGGTTTGGTATAGGGTAACACATTTATTTTGATACTGTGAGAATCAAATGCTACAATACCAATGTCCGTATCCGGTTCCTTGAGAATTTTATCAATGGGATCCAAAGCTTTTCGAATGATTTCTTTTACTTTGGGAAAATCTTCATCATACGGCATAGTTACCTCCAGTTCTAACCGGATCATTCCTTTGTTGGAATAATTGGTCACGACACCATCGGTGATTTTGGCATTGGGAATTATCAATGTTTTATGACCGGGTGTCACCACAATGGTGCTAAAAATCCCGATTTCTTCTACTTTTCCGAATTTATCGTCCACACTAACCCAATCGCCTACTTTATAGGGTTTCAGGGAAAGTATCAGGATTCCGGAAGCAAAATTTCCCAAGCTCCCCTGTAATGCCATTCCTATAGCAAATCCGGCTGCGGCTATAATGGCAACTAAACCGGTTAAATCAGCGCCTAGAATGGTAGCAATAGCCATCAACAAGGCCACTTTTAATATTACATTGACAATGGAGATTAAAAAAGGACGAATTGTATCGCTAAATCCGGCTTTTTTAAAACCGGTATCCATAATAGATGTGAACTTTTGAATTAATTTAAAACCTATCCATAAAGCAACAGCACCTCCTATTAATCTGGGTGCAAAAAAAACAGCCTTGTCTATTGCAACACTTAGATATTCATTTATTTTTTCCATATATCAGAAGTCATTCAAATGATGTTTGTGAGTAAAATTTTTGCAAATGTAAAATTTTATCCAATTTATACTTACATATTCCTACGATATTGTCCACCTACTTTAAACAGCGCATCGGTAATTTGTCCAATTGTACTGACTTTGGTGGCTTCCATTAATTGTTCAAAAATATTCTTATTCTCCAAGGCTTGTTGTTGTAACAATGCCATTTGTTCAACTGTTTCATCGGCAAAAGCCCGGTGCATATTTTCAACGACCTGTATTTGATATTCTTTTTCAGCTGTGGTGGCACGTATTACTTCTTGTGGTAAAACTGTTGGAGAACCTTTACTACTCAAAAAAGTATTGACGCCTATTATCGGGAATTCACCCGTGTGTTTTAAGGTTTCGTAATACAAACTCTCTTCTTGAATTTTACTGCGCTGATACATAGTTTCCATTGCACCCAACACGCCTCCTCTCTCGGTGATTCTGTCGAACTCTGTGTACACGGCTTGTTCTACCAAATCGGTGAGCTCTTCAATAATAAAAGCCCCTTGTATGGGATTTTCATTTTTGGTCAAGCCCAATTCTTTATTGATTATCAATTGGATAGCCATAGCTCTACGTACACTTTCTTCGGTAGGTGTGGTGATGGCTTCATCGTACGCATTGGTGTGCAATGAATTACAATTGTCATAAATAGCGTACAGAGCTTGTAAGGTAGTCCGGATATCATTAAAATCTATTTCCTGTGCGTGCAAGGAACGTCCGGAGGTTTGAATATGATATTTAAGCATCTGCGCGCGGGGGTTGGCTTTGTATTTATCACGCATGGCTTTTGCCCAAATTTTACGGGCAACACGACCAATTACTGCATATTCCGGATCAATTCCATTGGAAAAAAAGAAAGATAAGTTCGGCCCAAAATCATTGATATCCATTCCTCTGGATAAATAGTATTCGACATACGTAAATCCGTTTGCTAGAGTAAAAGCCAGTTGTGTAATGGGGTTGGCGCCGGCTTCGGCAATATGGTAACCGGAAATAGAAACCGAATAAAAATTACGCACTTTGTGCCGGATAAAATATTCTTGCACATCTCCCATTAAACGCAAGGCAAATTCTGTTGAAAAAATACA
>CAYNFJ010000027.1:0-2388 GCA_964396505.1 uncultured Polaribacter sp.
AGGAAATATCGCTGGATTATTTGTTGGATTTGATACAAGGCTTACCCAATCAATACCGATTGGTTTTTAACCTGTATGTGTTAGATGGATACTCACATAAAGAAGTTGCCCAAGCATTACACATTAGTGAAGGAACCTCAAAATCTAATTTATCACGAGCACGTATGATACTCAAAAACAAAATAGAAATGGATCATCAAGAACCGGATCAATATAAAGCACTTTAATACTACAATGAAAGAAAATAAACACATAGACCGATTATTTCAAGAAAAGTTTCGCGACTTTGAAACAAACCCCAGTGATCGTGTTTGGACCCACATCGAAAAGGCATTGCATCCGGAAAAGCGCAAGAGAAGACCCGTATTTTGGATGTGGTTTGGTAGCGTTGCCGCCGGTTTGGCACTGCTACTTTATATCACGAACCCTTTTTCTATAACGACTCAACCAGAAAAACATACCACTGAAGCAAAACAAAAGAAAGAAACCATCATTACACAAGATAAAATTCAAACAGAAACACCAAAAGTTGTCAAAGAAGACCAAACGCTTGCAGAAACGCCTAAAACATCCAAAACTCATTTGGGTAAAACAATTTCTAAAACAAGAAATACACAACAAATTAATCCAAAAGCAAAGACTTCTTCTCAATTCTTAAGCCATAATCATAGCAAACAAACTCCTAAAAACGAGAAATTTTCCACTCCTAAATCTGCCGGAAAAATGGCCGTTTTACAAAAATTACCGGAAGCTACTCCTACTCCCAAGGCTTCGAAACCTGTAGTAAACCATAAATTTGTTGCGGCAAATAAAGAAAAAAATACACCACCTAATCAAGCGGTTCACAAGGATAAAAAAACACTTATCAAAGATATCAAGGACCCCTTGGATGCTGCTGAACTAGCACAAGATAATACAGATAGCAATATTCTAAAAAAATCAAAAACTAAAAAATGGTCTGTATCCACTTTTGCCGCTCCTGTTTATCTCAATTCTTTTGATAAAAACACTTCATCTATTGACAAACAATTTGATAATAATGCCAAACAAGGTAGTTTTTCATCGGCATACGGTGTACAATTGGCCTATCAATTTTCTAATAAATTGAGTGTACAATCCGGAGTTCATTTGGTGGATTACGGTTATAAAACCTATGATATTTATGTTGCTCCAAGCGGTGCAGTCAATCATGCGTCTAATATTGACTACAATTCCGATGCAAATCTGGTGGCTGTGTCTGCTGCTCCTACAAGCGCTCCAAACATGAATGAAACCAATTTGAGAGGTAGAAGAGGAAACTTGATGCAAGTATTTGGGTATGTGGAGGTTCCATTGGAACTTAAATATCGCATTAACAGAGGAGATTTTAATATCAATGTAGTAGGTGGTTTTAGTACTTTGTTACTCAATAAAAATGAGATTTTTATTGAAACCGGTGGGCTCTCCAGTGAAATAGGAGCCGCTTCCAATTTGAATTCCTTAAACTTCTCAGGTAATGTAGGTTTGGAGTTTGATTATAAATTATATCAAAACTTGCATTTTAATATGGTTCCAATGTTTAAAGTGCAAACAAATACATTTGCAAAAAATACAGGAGGGTTTAGCCCTTATGCCATTGGTGTTTACAGTGGCTTAAATTTTAGGTTTTAGTTGGTTAATTATGTTTGGTTGGTTGCCAAACATTACTTAAAAGGTCGTTCCGGATTTATTCAGAGCGACTTTTTTATTTGTATTTTGTGGAGGTATTTTTTATAACTTTGCAAAACCTAAAAATAATTAGATATGATTACCAGAAATACCACCATTGAAGATTTGGTAGAAGACTATCCAAAATCAGTTAAATATTTAGCAGATAAGGGAATTCGTTGTATCAAATGTGGGGAACCTATTTGGGGAACATTGGAAGAAGCTTGTTTGGAAAAGGATTTCACACAAGAACAAATTGATACAGCAGTCAAAGAACTAAATGCGTTGCACCAAGAAGGGAATCAGGAGAATTCCACCGATGACGCACAGCACATCACTATAAAAAAAATTAAATAAATACTCTATTATGACAATAAATATTCAAAATGTATTAAAAAACCTGGGTTTAACTGAAACAAACTTAGGTGTATCTACCGGAGCGGAATGGTTTGATACCGATGGTAAAATAAATACTTCCTCATCACCTGTTGACGGGAAAGTAATAGCCAGTGTTAAAACAGCTACGTTGGAAGATTATGAAAAAGTTGTGACCAAAGCACAAGCAGCATTTAAAGAATGGCGTATGACACCGGCTCCTATCAGAGGCGAAGTTGTTCGTCAAATAGGAAATGCCTTACGTGAATACAAAGACGACTTGGGAGCATTGGTTTCTTACGAAATGGGAAAAATATTTCAAGAAGG
>CAYNFJ010000027.1:2488-20724 GCA_964396505.1 uncultured Polaribacter sp.
AAAGAAAATAAGGTTCCTGAAGGTGTCTTTAACTTGGTGGTAGGGCGTTCATCTGTTATGGGAGATAATTTCTTGGGCGATAAACGTATTCCGTTAATATCCGTAACCGGATCTACCGCTGTAGGTAGAAGAGCCGGTAGAATTGTAGGCGAACGCCTCGGTAGAGCTTTATTGGAACTAGGAGGAAACAATGCGGTTATCATCACGCCCGAAGCCGATATACAAATGGCGGTTATGTCCACAGTGTTTGGTACCGTAGGAACAGCCGGACAACGTTGCACCTCAACTCGTCGAGTAATTATTCACGAAGATGTATTTGATCAAGTAAAAAATGCTTTTGTAGGAGCCTATGAAAAATTGGCAAATAAAGTAGGAAGCCCCTTAGATGAAAAATTCTTGGTAGGACCTCTAATTGACCAACATGCTGTAATGCTTTTTGAAGAAGCGGTAAGCAAAGTTCAAAAAGAAGGCGGTAAAATTCTCTTTGGTGGTCAAAAATTGGAAGGACCCGGATTTGAATCCGGCAATTATGTGATGCCATGTATTGCAGAAGCAGAAAATCATTTTGAAATAGTCCAAGAAGAAACTTTTGCGCCCATAGTTTATCTCATTAAATACAAAGGAGATGTGCAAAATGCCATTGATATCCAAAATGATGTGCCTCAAGGTTTGTCATCGGCTATCTTTACATTGAATATGCGTGAAGCGGAAACCTTTATTTCACAAACCGGTTCCGATTGTGGTATTGCCAATGTGAATTTAGGCACATCCGGTGCTGAAATAGGTGGAGCCTTTGGTGGTGAAAAAGATACCGGAGGCGGACGTGAATCCGGTTCTGATGCCTGGAAAGTGTATATGAGACGCCAAACCAACACTATTAATTATGGGGCGGAATTGCCCTTGGCTCAAGGAATTAAATTTGATATTTGATACAATTCATTTTTTTAAAATAAAAGAGGCAGTCCTAACGGGCTGCCTCTTTATTTTTTAACAAGTAACAGCTGTTACGTGTTAAAAATCAACTAACCAAACTTTATTTTCTAGCTGGAACCTTTTTCAGGTTTCCTGCTGTGTGTTCTTTCTTTTGTGTCACAAGATGCGGTTTTCTATCAACAGATTTACGTTGTACTTTGATACGTTTTTTCCCTTGTTCAACCGGTGATTTTGCTCCTTTTCTATATTGGATAAACCCATAGCCGTCAAAATCATACGTAGTGCCCGATGCATTGTGATACAGTTCTATACTGCTATCATCTAGAACGCTTAACTCAAACTCTTCCGTATCTCCGTTGTCATAATGTAATGTTAATATTTTTAAATTGTCATATCCATTGACATCATATACTTCATAACGGCCCTGATAATCCCATAGTAAATCACTTATCAAGGTTCCTTCCTCATCTAAAGAAGAATAGAAAGTACGGGTGTTTTCCGGAGTAAATGATAGGTAATTTTCATTATCAAAAGCATTCAATTCCCCTTCTATACTAGTATAGGTTTTAGCCCACACATCGTATTCTTGTAAAAAATATTCAATATTATCATAAAATACCTGATCATAATCAAAATTGTAACTGGAATATCCTTCTAAATAATAGGTTACATTATGATAGGTGTCTCTCAGTCGAATGCTTTGTGGCGTATCGGCAATTACTTCAAATTCATAATTTCCATCCAAGCTGTGATGTACTTCCAATACACCATTGTAAGTGGTATAAGTTCCTATTTGGATTCCGTAACCATTACCTGTAAAACCAATACCTACCAGATTGTTATTGGCAAAAACACGCCCGTTGCTAAAGGTGATGGTAAAGGCTTTTGATAAAAAAGGCACATCTCCATAGCCGGTAGTTCTATTATAATCTACATACCATAAATCATAATTAGTAACGACTTCTTCTAAAGAAACCCCATCGTAATAATTGTCTGTCTCAATGATGCAAGAATTAAGGCTTATTGCGATGAATACCAGTCCGAAAAGTAATTTAAGTGTTTTCATAATACTTGGATTTGTCTTATAGAAATCAAAGTTTATGCCAAAACAGGATGTTGCATAAAACAAATAGATAAAACCGACGTTAATAAGCATAACATAAAAAATCGATTTTCATGAAAAAAATACTTTTATCTATCAGCTTACTATTAGCATCCTCTTTGATGTTTGCACAAACCTACAGCGGTCGGGGAGATCAAAAAATTCAAGCCGGATTTACTTTTTACGGTTATGGTACCGGTATTAAAGCTACCTATGATTACGGATTGAATGATAATTTTTCCGTAGGAGGAGGCGCTAATTTTTTTAATTCGGGTGTTTACAGTTCCGGTTTTTTTATCTTCGGGCGTGGTGATTATCATTTTGCCGCGACGCTTAACGCACCGGAGGAGTTGGATTTATATTTAGGAGCCGAATTGGGTCTTATCGGGAACAGTAATTTTGGAATTGGTGGACATCTGGGAGCTAGATATGGATTTTCTAATGCGCTAGCCGCCTTTATCGAAATAGGAAGCAACGGAGCAGTAGGCATTGCCCTAAATTTATAATACCGCTTAACGGGCAGGTCTGGCCGCCGGGTAAAAAAGTTTCTCTTTCTGTTTGATTCCGGATATTTTATAATAATAAACCTTGTTGTTTAATGTATAACCTAATACGGCTTCATCTTTTTCCAATTTGAAAGGAAAATTTTTCATTTCCGGTACCGGTTCTCCTGAAATTGCTACAGGATGATTATTAAGAGCAGGATTTTTCCGTATTTCTGTTCTAAAATTAGCCACCCATAAACGTCCTTTTTGTGCCGGTTTTATGTCAATAGCGGTAACGCGATTATGAAAATACAAGGAGTCGGGTTGTATAGCCTCTTTAGTATTGGATATAAACAAGGATACGATGGTGCCAGAATTCCCAATCTGACCGCCTACCCAATCTTGATAAGTCGCTTCAGTAATAGTAAAAGGGGCTTGTTTCCGTAATTTATAAGGAGCTTTACACTGTGAAAACACGGTGATACTGAGAAATGATAGGATTATAATTCGAATGGGCATACTATTTATTTTTTATAATGATTGTACAATTGCTGTGCCATGGATGATTTTATGGCTAAATTAACGATTTTTTAAACAATATTTGGGGTATAATAAGGTTTATTAGTACCTTAGCCATCATTTTAAATTTATATCGTATGAAAAAAATAATCGCTCTATCATTTGTTGTCTTATTAGGACTTTCCTCTTGTGTAAGTACTAAAAAATATGAAGCTCTTAATGCTAAATACCAATCTGCGGAAGAAGCATTGACCAATTGTAAAGCCAATCTGATGAAATGCCGTACAGAAGATGATGCGGCAGAATCCAAAATAGGTTTTCTCAATGAACAGATTCAGGCACATAAAAACAATATAGCCCAATTACAAGCGGCATTGGACAAATGTGTCAATATGAGTCAACAGGGGAATACCAATATTGGTAAACTCTTAGATGAAATCAATTCAGCGAATAAATACATTCGTCAATTGACCGAAATCAATCGTAAAAATGATTCATTGACCTTGGCATTGAGTAATAAATTCAAACGCTCGTTGGATAACTTAAATGACGAAGATGTCAATGTAAAAGTTAAAAAAGGCGTTGTTTTTGTGTCATTATCGGATAAAATGCTGTTTAAATCCGGAAGTTATACGATTACCACCAAGGCAGATCAGGTATTGAACAAAATATCTAAAATTGTAAACGATTATAAAACCTACGATATCTTGATAGAAGGTCATACCGATAATGTACCTATGGTCAGTACTTGTATTAAAGATAATTGGGATTTAAGTGCGATGCGTGCGACAGCCATTGCCCGTTATATGCAAACCAAATTAGGTGTAGATCCGGCACGAATTACGGCAGGCGCCCGTAGCGAATATGTGCCGAAAGCATCCAATGACACTGAAGAGGGCAGGAGTGTTAACAGGCGTATTGAAATCATTGTACTTCCCAAATTGGATGAGTTTATGAAATTGATGGATCAGGCGCCTAAAACCGAATAATTCAATGGATTAAAAAGAAGAATCCCAAGTTAGTTTTCTAAGTTGGGATTTTTTTATGTAATTTTGTTGTGTAGAATCTATACAGACTCAAGCTTGTTAACTTAAAAAATAATTATTGTGTTTTTATTTATTAGTGGTCCGGAATTAATTGTAGTGATGCTTATAGTCGTCATGTTATTTGGTGCTGATAAAATTCCTGAAATAGCCCGTGGGTTAGGAAAAGGAATGCGTCAATTACGCGATGCGACCAATGAAGTGAAACGAGAAATTAACCAAACCGCAAAAAAACAGGGCTTGGATACCGATATTGTCAAAGAGGTCAATGATGAAATCAAAAGGGTAAAAACCAGTGTAGAAGAATCGATAGGACCCATTAAAAGAGGCTCTAAGCTGTGAGTTGGATTACTACTATTTTAGATAAAGATCAGCAACTTTTTATCTATTTGAATCACTTGGGATCTGAAAACTGGGATGGTTTTTGGCTTACTATTACCGATAAATACACTTGGATTCCCTTGTATTTTGTACTGCTGTTTTTGCTTTACTGGTTTTTTGGATGGAGAAAAGCACTTGTTTTAGTGCTCATTACGGCGGTTTTAGTCGCCTTTACCGATCAATTTGTCAATTTGATCAAATACAGTACACACCGGTTACGCCCCAATCGGGATCCGGCTATTCGAGACCTTATCAGAGTTCTTAAAAACAGCGGCGGTTTTAGCTTTGTATCCGGACATGCCACCAATTCATTTGCTGTTGCTACCTTTATGATTTTACACTTGCGGAAACACTTCAAATTTATTTTTTTAGTTTTAGTATGGCCTATTCTTTTTCTCTACAGTCGTATTTATGTGGGCGTACATTATCCCATTGATTTGTTTTTTGGAATGCTGTTAGGGATTGTAATCGGTATATCTTTTTATAAAATCAGTTTGTTGATTTTACAAAAGTTGAAAAAGGATTCGAGATTCAAGATTTAAGATTTAAGATTTAAGATTCAAGATTTGAGATTGGGCGGATAATTTAAAAAAGGGCATAAAGGGTTTTTTATTACAAAAACTAATCGTATATTTGCGATATATAATGAAAAGAACGATACAACCCATCTTTTATTCCGAAAACACGGAAGAAACCGCTCGATTTGCCAAGGCATTGTCGCATCCGGTACGTTTGACTATTTTAAAACACTTAAGTACACAAAGCTGTTGCTTTACCGGAGATTTGGTCGCTATTTTACCCTTAGCACAATCGACTATTTCTCAGCATTTAAAGGAGCTGAAAGATGCAGGCCTTATTCAGGGGGAGATCAATCCTCCCAGAATTAAATATTGTATTGATATGGAGAATTGGCAAAAAGCCAAACGACTATTCCAAACCTTATTTGATGAAGATTTTAGTGAGATTAGTTGCTGCTAGGCTTTTTTTTATAAAAAATAATCGTTTATTTGCGATAAACATATTAACTAAATATTATACCAATGAAAACAATCAAAATTTTAGGGACAGGTTGCCCAAATTGTCAAAGAACTGAAGCAGTGATTCGTACCGCTATAAGCCGGTTAAATCTTACCGTTGCCATTGAAAAAGTGGAAGATATAGAAGCGATTATGAAGTATGATGTATTGAGTACTCCGGCGGTAGTTATTGATGAACAGGTATGTATTAAGGGACGTGTCCCATCATTGGACGAAATGAGTCAATTACTGATGGCACAGTGTTGTAATGAAACAGATACTTCTTGTTGTGAACCCGCAGAAACTACTGATAATTCCGGCTGTTGTGGTTCGCATAATCACGGATCTTGTTGTTAAGAGCTAGCTGATGTTTTATTGGATTGAAAAAATAGCGGATTGGTTTGTGTTTGAATTGGTAAATCTTTCGCCCGAAAAACCCTTGGCAGCGGCCTTGCATTTTTTTATATACGATAGTATCAAAATACTCTTTCTGTTGTTTATTATCGTTTTTTTGATGGGTATTTTGAATAGCTATTTTCCGATTGACAAGGTAAAGAATTATCTTTCCAAGAATAAATTGTATGGATTTGAATACCTGATGGCAAGTCTTTTTGGGGTAGTAACTCCTTTTTGTTCTTGTTCATCGGTTCCTTTGTTTATCGGTTTTGTCCGTGGAGGAATTCCCTTGGGAGTTACTTTTTCTTTTTTAGTCACTTCACCACTTGTCAATGAGGTTGCTGTGGGGCTTTTTATCGGATTATTTGGTGTGAAAATAACGCTTATTTATGTCATTAGCGGTGTGGTGTTGGGTTTATTGAGTGGCTTGATTCTCAGTCGATTGCATTTAGAAAAATTGTTGACACCTTGGGTTCAAGAGGTGCTCAAAAATGCACAAAAAGATGAGCAGGTCTTTATGGCAGAAAAAACACCTTTTCTCAAACGCCTTCCTATTATTAAGGCAGAAGCTATGGGAATTATCAAAGGGGTGCTTCCTTATGTGATTATCGGGATAGCCATTGGAGGTTTGATGCACGGATATATTCCCGCTGATTTTTTTGAGCAATATATGCGCAAGGAAAATTTATTTGCAGTTCCCATTGCTACTGTTCTTGCAGTGCCTATGTATTCTAATGCATCGGGAATTCTTCCGGTAGTACAAGTATTGGTCAGTAAAGGAATCCCCCTGGGAACTGCCATTGCTTTTATGATGGGGGTGGTTGCCTTGTCATTTCCGGAAGCCATGCTGTTAAAAAAAGTGATGCGTTTTAAGTTGATAGCTATTTTCTTTTCGGTGGTTACAATATGCATTATTATTTCAGGCTATTTTTTTAATGTAATTTTGTAATATGAAAATACTAATTATCTGTACCGGAAATTCTTGTAGAAGTCAAATGGCAGCAGCCCTATTAAAGGCTTTTGATGCTGATTTAAAGGTGTATTCTGCCGGAACACACCCATCGGAATCAGTCCACCCTAAGGCTGTTTTGGTTATGCAAGAATGGGATATAGATATCTCTCAAAACAAGCCGAGGCAACTCCTTGAATTGACCAATCAGACTTTTGATTATGTGATTACGGTATGCGATTCGGCAAAAGAATCATGTCCGGTTTTTACAGGAAGTGTTCGAAAACGACTTCATATAGGTTTTGACGATCCTGCCGAAGCAAAAGGTACCGATGATGAGGTAACGGCTGTTTTTAGAAGCGTCCGAAATAAAATTCTAATTGATTTTTTTAGCTTTTATAGGAATGAAATCAGCAACACAAGTTGTTGATAAACAGGTGAATTATTATGAAACTTAATAAGTAGTTGTCATATCTTCATCGACTTGAATTGTAAAATCGGCTTTGTCGTTGTCTTTTTGATATTTTTTGACTTTAGCAACTGATTCAGTGGTGATGGTGACAATTTTTATGCCGGGATGGTATTTTTTAAGATACCAAACAATCCCCTCGTAATTATTGGAATGATACGCACCATTGTAATGAATAACAAGCCTTTTTTTCTTTGCATTTTTCAGGATAAAATGTGCCATGGTCGCATCTTTTACAGCTTGTGCTTTGGGCATATTTTCTTTCATTTTTTGAGGCATATGATTCATATGTTCCATATTGGTCATCGCTACATATCCCGAAAGTGTTGCATCATAAGGAATAGGCAGGGGAGCAATCCACTCTTTTTCTTTGTCAGGTAAGCTGTCCAATGCTTCAAATCCACCTTTGAATACCTTATTGGCATAGCGTCTGGGGATATTACAAGCGCATACTTTTACTCCTTTCTTCTTGGCAAAATCAACAATGGGTTTATAATCGGTCTTGTAATTATTCCACAAACGAGCTAAGGTATCCAGTGCTTTTTGATCAATTTTTCCTTTTAAATACTGATTGATTTGGGTTTGATTATCGCGTTCCAGCATTTCAAATCCCAATACAATTTTGCGTTTTTTATATAGATCTTTGGCAACTTCATATTCCAGCCAATGCGCTATAGGATTGTTGTGATATTCGCCAAACAGCACCACATCGGCCTTTTTGGCTGCTTTCAATAATTTTTTATAAGAAGTTTTTTTCCCTTTATGATTGTAAAGTCGGTAAGCCGGTTTGTCCTGTGCTGCCAGGTTTAGGGTAAAAAGTAAAACTACAATCGTGGTAAAAATGGTTTTCATTTGGAATAATTTGATTGAATTCAAAGATTAGTTGCGACAAATGTATAACTTTGTGCTGAATTTTAATACAGGTTTGTAAAGTATGTTGTATGCGATGTCATTTTACAAATTCTTTTTCATAAGAACTTAAAACTAAAATCAGATGAAATACTTACCAATTGATAACAGGTTATTTATTAAAAACAGAAGAAAGTTTGCCGCTAAAATGCAAGCCCATGCTATGGCTATTTTTAATTCCAACGATATTTATCCGGTCAGTGCGGACAGTACCTTGCCTTTTGCACAACACCGGGATATATTTTACCTTTCCGGAGTAGATCAGGAAGAAAGTGTGTTGGTTATTTTTCCGGACGCCCCTAAACCGGAGCATCGTGAGATACTGTTTTTAAAAGAGACCAATGAAAAAATTGCCATTTGGGAAGGAGCCAAATTGACCAAAGAAGCGGCATTTGCCACCTCGGGAATCAAAACGGTTTATTGGTTACAAGAAATGGAAAGTGTGTTATTTGAATTGATGACACAGGCAGAGAAAGTCTATCTTAACACCAATGAACATTATCGTGCCAATGTAGAAACCGAAACCCGTGAAGCGCGGTTTATCAAAAAATTCAAAGCACAATATCCGGCTCATACTTATTTGAGAAGTCAACCTATTTTGCAACGATTGCGTTCGGTAAAAGAACCGGAAGAGATCGCCTTAATACAACAAGCCTGTGCTATTACAGAAACCGGTTTTAGACGAGCTTTACAATTTGTAAAACCCGGCGTTTGGGAATTTGAAATAGAAGCCGAATTTACGCACGAATTTATCCGTAACCGTGCCGATGGATTTGCCTATACACCCATTATAGCCAGTGGTGCTAATGCCAATGTATTACATTATATAGAAAACAACAATCAATGTAAAGAAGGCGAATTAATCCTTTTGGATGTCGGGGCGGCTTATGCCAATTATTCTTCTGATATGACTCGAATGATACCGGTTTCCGGAAAATTTTCAGAGCGTCAAAAAGAAGTTTACAATGCAGTTCTACGGGTTAAAGATGCGGCTGCTAAAATGCTGGTACCCGGAACTATCTGGGCAGATTATCAAGCTAAAGTGGGTAGAATAATGGAGAAAGAATTGCTACAATTAGGCTTGTTGACTCAAGAAGATATAAAAAATGAAGATCTCAATTGGCCGGCGTATAAAAAATATTTTATGCACGGAACTTCTCATCATATGGGATTGGACACACACGACTACGGTATATTAACTGAGCCTATGCAAGCAGGGATGGTCTTTACTGTAGAACCCGGTATTTATATTCCCGAAGAAGGTTTTGGTATTCGTATAGAAGATGATTATGTAATTCAGGAAAAAGGAGCCCCCATTAACTTGATGGAAAACATTCCTATTACCGTAGAAGAAATTGAAGCTTTGATGCGTAAAAAATAGCACCAATCATTTATTAGTAATAGCTAACACAAAAACCTATCGATACTATTTTCGGTAGGTTTTTTGCTTAAAAAGAGCGCCAACCTTGTGCAATTAGTTTGATTTTTTGGTGCGCACGGGTGATCAGGTGCGCCCCTTCTTCTTTTGGCGTCATATGACCGATTACCGTAAAGTTAGGATTGCCTTTTATTTTATCATAATCTTTTTGGTTGATGGTGAATAACAATTCGTAATCTTCGCCACTGCTCAGGGCTATGGTAGTACTTTCCAGATTAAATTCTTCACATGTCGCAATTACCTGAGGATCCAAGGGTATTTTTTCTTCATATAAGTTACAACCCACTTCCGATTGATCGCATATATGCAGTATCTCAGACGAAAGCCCATCGGATATATCAATCATCGCAGTAGGTTTTACTTCTAATGTTTCAAAAAGTTGGATAATATCTTTTCGAGCCTCCGGTTTTAACTGTCTTTCTATCAAGTAGGAGTAGTCGGTTAAATCCGGTTGTTCCGCTTGGGGATTTACCTTAAAAACCTGTTTTTCCCGTTCTAAAACCTGCAATCCCAAGTAGGCAGCCGCCAGATCTCCGGTTACCACCAATAAATCATTGGGTTTTGCCCCGTTTCTATATACAATTTTATCTTTTTTTGCCTGTCCGATGGCAGTAATACTCAACAGCAAACCACTGGTAGAGGAAGTGGTATCACCTCCGATTAAATCTACCTGATAGGTGTCACAAGCCAATTGAATACCACTGTACAATTCTTCCACAGCTTCCAATGTAAATCGATTGGATACTGCTAGAGAAACGGTTATTTGAGTAGGATTGGCATTCATAGCATATACATCGGAAAGATTGACCACAACGGCTTTGTATCCCAAGTGTTTCAAAGGCATATAGCCCAAATCAAAGTGCACGCCTTCTATCAATAAATCGGTAGTAACGACCGTTTCTTTGTCTTTTAAATCCAATACGGCTGCATCATCACCAACACCCTTGACAGTTGTTTTATGATATGTTTTAAAGAATTGAGTTAAAAGTTTAATCAATCCAAATTCTCCTATTGTATCCAATGAAGTACGTGATGGTTCTTTGTTGTCAAACATAACAAGGTCTTACTATTTAGGCTGCAATAATACAAAGCTTTGTGCTTTGTGACAAGTTAAAAAGAAGATAATAAAAATATATTTTAGGGGATCTTCTCTAGTGATGAAGATATCCTAAACACTAGCAATATCAAAAAAACTCCCCGTACAAAAATTAATTTTTATTTATTATTCGTGATTTTTAATTCTTTTTTTATCTTTGCACCCGCAATTGGCCCATGGTGTAATGGTAACACTCCGGTTTTTGGTGCCGTCGTTCAAGGTTCGAGTCCTTGTGGGCCAACAAAATGCGAACGCTTACTTCAATTTTTATTGGAGTAAGCGTTTTTATTTGGTTTAATTTACAATTTGAATGTTATGACCGGTCTTAAAGCGTGATTGACCAAATCTTCACTGATGCTTTCATTAAACATACTGGATAATCCACTGCGTTGATGCGTGTTTAATGCAATCACATCGGCATTGATATCTTTGGAAAAATTGAGAATACCATGCTCAATAGAAGTGTCATTGTATATGTTTAAAGTGTGTTCCGGTAGTTCAAAATCAACCACAAATTCACGCATACGTTTGCTGGTTTCATGAGTAGTTTCAAAATTGTGAACCGTATTTACAAACAACAGATGCACTTCGGCATTGAATTTGGCAATAAATTGTAAAAAACGACCGAAAGATGGTTTTACCTCATCTGAAAAGTCTGAAGCAAAGACAAATTTATTCATATGGAAAGGTCCGACACCTTCTTTTACCACCAAAACCGGTACGTCTGAGTTACGAACTACTTTTTCAGTATTGGATCCAATAAACATTTCCTTTAATCCGGTAGCACCTTGCGAGCCCATAATAATAAGGTCGGTTCCTAATTCGTGGCTGTAATCTATGATTCCTGAAAAGGTTTTGTGAAACCGGACCTCTTCATGCACTTGTAAGCCTTTGAAATAGTCTTCTTGCATGATATCGGCTATTTTTTCATGGACTTTCTCCATATATAACATTTTTGCCGGACTGCTGGCATTACTGTGTTCACTGACATCCACTTCGTTAGAAGGAAGGTTGACCATATGTAAAAGAAAAATTTCGGCTTGCGATCTCTTTGCTAAGTTGGCAGCTGTTTTCATAGCGCACTCTGCTTGCTTTGAAAAATCAATGGGAACTAATATACGTTTCATAATGAGTGATTTTATAATTGGTTACTATAGCGTAAAGTTAAGAAATAATTACGAATAATAAACCCAATATTTTGTTTTTATTGAATTTTGACTATCTTTGCGCCGTTAAATCAAGGTTTTAAGAGAGAGGAGGGGACGTAGTGTCCCCTATTTTTATACAAAAAAATGGATACCAAAAAGGTACACATATTATTAGAAGAAGCATTGGCTGAGAACGAGGAATTATTTTTGATAGATTGTACGATTTCGGTAGCCGGTGATATTGACGTAGTTGTCGATGGAGATCACGGTGTTTCTTTAGATGAATGTATTAGAATTAGTCGTCATATAGAGCATAATTTAGACAGAGAAATAGATGACTTTTCATTAAAGGTAAGCTCTCCCGATATTACCAAACCTTTAGTTCATACAAGGCAGTATAAAAAAAATATCGGACGCATAATAAAGGTCCAAACCCGGGAAAAATCGTTGGAAGGAACCTTGATAGAGGTGAAGGATGATACCATTGTATTGGAATGGAAGGCACGGGAACCGAAACCCATTGGCAAAGGAAAGCACACCGTGGTAAAACAGGCAGTAATAGCTGTAGATGATATAACAAAAGCAGTAGTAAAAATAGTATATAATTGAATCAAATAGATGAGATGGAAAATATAGCACTTATTGAATCATTTTCAGAGTTTAAAGATGATAAAAGTATTGACCGGGCAACCCTTATGGCAATTTTAGAAGAAGTCATACGAGCTACCCTAAAACGAAAATTTGGCGATGATGACAATTTCGATATTATTATTAATCCTGACAAAGGAGATATGGAAATTTGGCGTAATAGAATCGTAGTTGCCGATGGAGAAGTAGAAGATCCTAACAAAGAAATAGCCTTGTCAGAAGCCCGAAAAATAGAATCGGATTACGAAATTGAAGAAGAAGTTCCCGAAGAGTTTAAATTGTCCGATCTAGGACGTCGGGATATTTTGGCTTTACGTCAAAACTTGGTATCCAAAGTCTTTGAACACGACAGCTCCAATACCTATAAATATTTTAAAGAATTGGAAGGGGAGTTGTTTACTGCCGAAGTTCACCACATTCGTCACAATGTAGTAGTGCTATTAGATGACGATGGTAATGAAATCATTTTACCAAAAAGCGAACAGATAAAATCAGATTTTTATAGAAAAGGAGATTCCATTCGTGGTATTATTAAATCGGTAGAACTCAGAGGAAATAAACCCAATATTGTCCTTTCCAGAACAGCCCCTGAATTCTTAGTGAAATTATTTGAACAAGAAATTCCGGAAGTCTTTGAAGGACTTATAACCATAGAAGGAGTAGCGAGAATTCCCGGCGAAAAAGCCAAAGTAGCGGTAGATTCTTACGATGAAAGAATTGATCCGGTAGGAGCTTGTGTAGGGATGAAAGGTTCTCGAATTCACGGTATTGTCAGAGAGTTAGGAAATGAAAATATAGATGTAATTAACTATACTAAAAACGAAAACCTGTTTATTCAACGCGCCCTGAGCCCGGCCAATGTGGTTTCCGTAAAAATACACCCTGAAGAAGGACGTAAAGACGGTAAAAAAGGACGGGTAGATGTCTTCTTAAAACCCGAAGAAGTTTCCAAAGCAATTGGAAAAGGAGGCGTAAATATCAAGTTAGCCAGTCAGTTGACCGGTTACGATTTAGATGTACAACGTGAAGGAATTGATGATGAAGATGTGGAATTGACAGAGTTTTCAGATGAAATAGAAGATTGGGTAATCAAAGAATTCCAACGTGTCGGATTGGATACTGCTAAAAGTGTCCTAGATCAGAATTTGATAGATTTGATCAATCGAACCGATCTGGAAGAAGAAACCATCATCGATGTACAACGAATTCTAAAAGAAGAATTTGAAAATTAATATAATGCCTGTTTTTGATTACTAAAAACATGCGAACAAAAAGATAATATGGCAAAAACAGTACGGCTTAACAAAGTACTCAAAGAGTTAAACATTTCTCTAGACAGAGCAGTAGAGTATCTAGCAACTCACGGCTTTGAAATAGAAGCACGTCCCACAACCAAATTGACAGAGGAGCAGTATGCCAATTTATGCGATGCGTTTCAAACCGATAGACAACGAAAAGAAGCTTCAGATGAAGCCAGTGAAGAGAAGAAGAGAGCTCTAGAAGCAATACGGCTGGAACAAGAAAAAGAACGGCTGGAAAAATTGGCTAAAGAAGAAGCGGAACGCCAAAAAATAATTAAAGCCGAAGCTGAAAAATTGCATACCAAAGTGGTTGGAAAAATAGACTTAGATGCCCCGTCTAAACCTAAAAAACAACCCGTAGAAAAGAAAGAACCGGTCGTAGAAAAAACTGTTGAAAAAGAACCAAAAGCTAAAGAAGAAGTTAAAGTAATTCCTTTAAAACAGGATAAACCGACCCCTAAAAAAGACACTAAAAAAGAAGAAAAAACAGAAGTAAAGCCTCCGGTAAAAAAAGAAATTAAACAAAAAGAAGAAGAAGTAAAAGAGATTGAAAAACCGGTGGAAGAATCCGTGGAAGAATCCGAAAAGCCCAAAGAGCCAGTTACTTTAAAAACACAATATCAAAAATTGTCAGGGCCTAAAATTGCCGGTGAAAAATTAGATCTTTCCAAATTTGAAAAACCTAAAAAGGATCCTAAAAAAAGAGAGAAATCTAGCTCAGACGGAACTAAAAAGAAACGCCGTCGTATCAGAAAACCGGGAGATAATAGATCTAAACAACAGGGTGGTAACGCCTCTCATAACAAAGGAAAATCCAGAAAAAAATTCGTAAAAGCAGAGCCTACCGAAGAAGAAGTAAAAAAACAAATTCAAGAAACACTTGAAAAACTCCAAGGAAAGACCAAAAAATCTACCGGAGTTAAATACCGTAAACAAAAAAGAGATCAACACCGTCAGTTGAGCGAACATGAATTAGAACAAAAAGAAGCTGAAAGCAAAATCTTAAAAGTAACCGAATTTGTTACGGTAAATGAGTTGGCTACCATGATGGATAAAGCGCCCACAGAATTAATTTCTGCTTGTATGATGTTAGGAATGATGGTAACCCTTAACCAACGTTTGGATGCAGAAACTTTAGCTATTCTAGCCGATGAGTTTGGTTATACAGTTGAGTTTATCGGTGCTGATTTGGAAGATGCGGTTCCTGAAGTAGAAGACGATCCAAAAGATTTAATCCCCAGAGCACCTATTGTAACCATTATGGGACACGTGGATCACGGAAAAACATCGCTATTGGATTATATTAGAGAAGCCAATGTGATTGCCGGTGAAGCCGGAGGAATTACACAACACATTGGCGCCTATAATGTGCAACTTAAAACAGGAGAACGGGTAACTTTCTTAGATACGCCCGGTCACGAAGCCTTTACGGCTATGCGTGCCCGTGGTGCACAAGTAACGGATATCGTTATTATTGTAGTCGCGGCAGACGATGCTGTGATGCCACAAACCAAAGAGGCTATCAGTCATGCACAAGCTGCCGGTGTTCCCATTATTTTTGCAATTAATAAAATGGATAGGCCCACGGCTAATCCTGATAAAATTAAAGAACAACTTTCCACTATGAATTTGTTGGTAGAGGACTGGGGCGGTAAAATTCAATCTCAAGAATTATCGGCAAAAACAGGTGAAGGAGTAGATGAATTATTAGAAAAATTAATGCTGGAAGCAGAACTGTTGGAATTGAAAGCCAATCCCAATAAAGACGCCGTTGGAACAGTTGTAGAAGCACAATTGGATAAAGGACGTGGATATGTTACCACACTTTTAGTAGAAGGAGGAACCCTGCATATTGGCGATTATTTATTGTGTGGTAGTTTTAGCGGAAAAGTAAAAGCGATGTTTGATGAAAGGGGCAATGCTATTAAATCAGCCGGACCCTCCATACCGGTTTCTGTATTGGGATTGGACGGAGCACCGCAAGCCGGAGACCGCTTCAATGTGATGGAAGATGAACGCGAAGCCAAACAAATAGCGACCAAAAGAGCACAACTACAACGGGAACAATCTGTCAGAACACAACGTCATATCACATTAGATGAAATAGGACGTCGTATTGCTTTAGGAGATTTCCAAGAATTGAATATCATTCTAAAAGGAGATGTAGATGGTTCTGTAGAAGCCCTGTCGGGTTCTTTACAAAAACTTTCTACCGAAGAAATCCAAATCAATATTATTCATAAAGGCGTAGGTGCCATTACAGAATCCGATGTTTTATTAGCTTCGGCTTCCGATGCTATTATCATTGGTTTCAATGTGCGTCCTGCCGGTCCTGCCAAAGCAATCGCCGATAAAGAAGAAATAGATGTACGTACGTACTCTATTATCTACGATGCTATTAATGATGTTAAAGATGCGATGGAAGGGATGTTGTCGCCGGAAATTAAAGAAGAAATTACCGGTAATGCTGAAATTCGGGAGGTTTATAAAATATCCAAAGTGGGTAATATTGCTGGTTGTATGGTTACCTCCGGTAAAATTTACAGAAAATCACTCATACGTATTATACGCGATGCTATTGTGATTCATACCGGAACATTAGATTCTTTAAAACGTTTTAAAGACGATGTTAAAGAAGTGGCAAAGGGTTACGATTGTGGATTGCAAATCAAAGGATTTAATGATATTAAGGAAGGAGATATTATTGAAGCCTACCAAGAAGTGTCTGTTAAAAAGACACTGAAATAAGACTAATCCTTATTAGTTTATTTACAAGTATTGAAGATTTTAGAATAAAAATTTTATTCTTTTCCATACCATTCTTTATAGAATTGCTCTAAAAATTGTTCCATAAAGCGATGCCTGTCTTCGGCTAATTTTTTACCGGTTTTTGTGTTCATTTTATCTTTTAGTAAAAGCAATTTTTCATAAAAATGATTAATGGTAGGAGCCGTTGATTTTTTATATGCTTCTTTGCTTTGATTCAGGGCGGGGCGTATCTCAGGGTCATACAAACTACGATTTTTAAAACCTCCGTAATTAAAAGCTCTGGCAATACCAATAGCACCCATTGCATCCAGTCTGTCTGCGTCTTGTACCACTTTTAATTCGGGAGATTTATAACGCTTATCAGCCTTTGTCAATCCGATTTCGCTTTTAAATGAAATATTTTCTACAATATGAATCACTTGTTCAATGATCGATGCTGATACATTCATTTTTTGTAAAAAGTTTCGTGCTTTTTTAGGACCTATTTCCTCATCGCCATTATAAAATTTAGCATCTGCAATATCGTGTAATAGCGCTCCCAATGAAACCACCAATATAGCTACCGGTTCGGTTTGGGCAAGTAACAAGCTGGTGTTGTAAACCCGTTCTATATGAAACCAATCGTGCCCTCCTTCGGCATCTTTTAAAGTCTCTTTTACAAAAGCCTTTGTAGCTTCTATAAGTTGTTTGTTCTCCATACGGCTAAAATACTAAAAATACGGAATTGTTTTTATACATTTGTCCTGTTAACTTTCAATTTTCAACTATACATTAAACCCATGTCAAATTTTTCAAAATGGATTGGAGCCAGCCTGGGTTGGTCTTTTGGTGGTCCCATAGGGGCTGCGGTGGGGTTTATATTAGGAAGCGTAGTCGATGGAGTTTCTTTTGACACAACAGCAGATCCTAAGTCTGATACACACACCAAACCCCCTACACATCCTGGAGATTTTGAAGTTTCTTTATTATTACTAGCCGCCATTGTGATGAAATCAGATGGAAAGGCAGGGAATCAAGAAACAGAATTTGTACGAAAGCAATTTATTGCTATGTATGGAAAGGAACGCGCCCAGAAGGCTTTTAAATTGTTTAAAGAAAGTATCCGTAAAGACTCTATTTCGGCACGACAGATTTCTCTACAAATTCGCCGGTATATGGATCATCCATCCCGTTTGCAATTACTGCATTTTTTATTCAATATTGCCAAATCAGATGGATTTGTCAATGACATGGAAGAGGCAAAAATCCATCAGATAGCTACCTATCTTGGAATCAGTGCTAGAGATTATGAGTCCATCAAAGCGATGTTCTATGATGCGACCGATGTGAACTATCGTATTCTGGAAATCACTAAAACAGCTACCGATGACGAAGTGAAAAAAGCGTATAGGAAAATGGCTAAAAAATTTCATCCGGATAAAGTACGGCATTTAGGCGAAGCGCACCAAAAAGGAGCCGAAGAAAAATTCAAACGAATTCAAAAAGCCTACGAAGCGATACAACTGGAACGGGGGAGGTAGTTTTTAATCAACAGTCTCCTGTTTATAGTTTATTTATAGGAGTTTGGTTTATTATCCACTATCCATTGCCTATTGCCTATTGCCTATTGCCTATTGCCTATTGCCTATTGCCTA
>CAYNFJ010000028.1:0-7050 GCA_964396505.1 uncultured Polaribacter sp.
TTTACCGTAACTCGTTTATATTCTTTCGATGCTGCTGACATATATTATCTATTTTATTTAATAATCTTTACACAAAGCTTCAGTTGGTAAAAATACATTATTTATACCAATTTTTACTACTGATAAAAATAAAGCCTTCTCTAGAAGATTCAACCGGAAAATTCAATAGTTTGACAGTATAAATAAGATCAAAAATTAACACGAACCACACTATAATCACAGTCAAACAAAAGTATTATAATTATTTGATTTTCAAATTATTGTATTTTTAGCTATACGGAATTATATCCTTGAAAATTCTAATGGTTTTTACGAACTCATCCGTTAGATTTAGTTCATTGATGATTTGTCCTTTATATGAAATCCTATTCGTATTTTTTTTAGATACTACAAGTTCTGTATGATCTAAACCGCGATGTGTTTTTTTATGATTAGAATTATCAAACCAAATAATATACTTCACAAAATATTGAGCCCTGAACAAGGCTTTTTGAGATATAATGATCCTTTCATTGGTCAGTATGATGTTACTTTTGGGCAGTACACTGATTACGGGACCAATCCCTTTGATTTCAACTTTTATTTTTGAAAAATCAGCAATAATTTTTTCGCTTTCGGAATAGGCAATGCTGTCTAAATTCATCGTATAAAATGGTTTGTATATCCTAATTTATTCATAATCATTACACTGCGAAAATAAGGAAATATTTAAGATTTTACGAAATCCGGTACGCATCGTTTTAAAAAAACACATAAAACAATCCATATATTTATTCTAAATTTGCCCTATGATTGTTTATGTAGCGCTATTTTTTACGAATTATTCGGCTTTGAGTATTTGGCCATTTATCTTTATTAAGGATAAATCCGACAGATATAATAAAGTACTCATCAATCACGAAAGAATACACCTGCGCCAACAAATTGAAATGCTTTGGATATTCTTTTTTATATGGTATATCTTGGAATTTTTGATCAGATATTTGCAATACCAAAATTGGCATAAAGCATACCGGATGATCAGTTTTGAAAAAGAAGCCTATGAAAATGAAACCGATTTTAATTACCTTAAAACCAAATCTATGGCTTCCTTTGTCAAATATCTTTGATTTTTTGGAAAATATATGTGGTTTCGTCACTTGAAAAGCGGTCAAACACAATATTTTTCATATTTTTGGAAATTAAACACTTTTGAAAACGAATGATTACCTATATCAAAGGAAAACTTATAGAAAAAAATCCTACCTATGCTGTTATTGAAACAGGCGGAATAGGTTATTTTGTTCATATTTCTTTACAGACCTATTCGGAAATTCCGGATAATGAATCGGTCAAACTATTTACCCATTATCAAATACGGGAAGATGCCCATTCTCTATACGGTTTTTATACCCAAACAGAGCGTGAGGTTTTTCGTCTTTTGATTTCGGTTTCAGGAGTAGGAGCCAGTACAGCACGCGTGATGTTGTCCTCTATGTCTCCACAAGAGATTCAACAAGCAATAGCATCTGATCAAGTAGCAGTATTGCAATCGGTAAAAGGCATTGGTGCCAAAACAGCTCAACGAATTATTATTGATTTACGCGATAAAATTATTAAAACATACGATTTGGAACAGATTTCGTCCCAAACAAACAATACCATTAAGGATGAAGCGTTATCTGCTTTAGATGTTTTGGGTTTTTCACGCAAACAAACCGAACGAATTATCGATATGGTGTTACGTGATACGCAAGACTTAGATGTTGAAAATTTAATTAAACAAGCTTTAAAAAAATTATAAATTCTTTTGAAAAAGTTATTTTTAAAAATCAGTTTTGCTCTTTTGTTGCTTACATTCAGCACACGATCCCGAGCACAAACCCCTCAAGATTCCATAGCAACAGACAGTATCATCTCACTGCCTTATGATTTTAATGCATATCAGACAGGAAGTTTGTATCTATCTGATTTTGAAAACTACGAGGTGATATACGATGCGGAACAAGATAAATATTTGGTGGTGACCAAGATTGGTGATTACGAAATATCGTATCCCATCGTGATGAGCCCGGAAGAATATCGAAGCTACCGGCTTCAAAAAGACATGCACGATTATTACAAAGGTAAAATCAGTGCCATCAGTGGAAAAAAGAAAAATAGCGCCGCTGAACAAAAAGACTTGTTACCCAAATATTATGTCAATTCCAATTTCTTTGAAACCCTTTTTGGTAGTAACGAGATTGAGGTAAATATGCAGGGGAATATCGAAATAAAAATGGGGGTACTCTACCAAAAAGTGGATAATCCGCAGTTAAATGAAACCAATAGAGAAAATACAATTTTTGATTTTAATCAAAATATTGGCGCCAGTATTATGGCAAAAGTAGGTAAAAGACTTAAGATTTCTGCCAATTACGATACCCAATCGACCTTTGATTTTCAAAATTTGGTCAAGTTAGAATTTGATCCCACCATCGGTTTTGATGATGATGGAATTATCCGTAAAATAGAAGTGGGAAATGTCAGTATGCCGGTGCGAAATTCATTGATTAGCGGAGCTCAAAATCTGTTTGGGCTTAAAACCGAATTACAGTTTGGTGCTACTACCATTTCCACCACCTATGCCAAACAACAGTCCCAAACCAAAACGGTTCGTGCCGAAGGAGGTGCAGTTGTCGAAGAATTTGAATTAAAAGCATCCGATTATGATGCCGATCGACATTTCTTTCTAGCACAATATTTTAAAGATCATTTTGATAATTCATTGATAAACTATCCATTGGTCAATTCATCCATACAAATTACCAAGATAGAGCTGTGGGCAACCAATACAAACAGAACAACCGATAATGTCCGCAATATTGTAGCACTGGCTGATTTAGGAGAATCCCTACCGGCAAATATAGGCAATGCAGGGGTGAACATAACCGGAGCACTCCCCGGCAATATCCCTGATAATGCTGTAAACGAACTGGCAAATACAATGGTTTCCGGCGGAGCTATACGTAATATTTCAACTGTTTCCAATGCCTTTATACCCATTGCACCGATGGCACAAGGACGCGATTACTCAGTATTGGAGAATGCCAGACGATTGGTAGAAGGTGTAGATTTTGAAATAGATCGCCAATTGGGTTATATATCCCTTAACAGACGTCTGGCAGATAGTGATGTACTAGCTGTTGCTTTTGAATATACAGTCAATGGTAGCAGTACCGTATATAAAGTAGGTGAGTTATCCAGTGACGGAATTACCGCACCGGACAATTTAGTAGTCAAATTATTACGAAGTGAGTTAGTAATTACCGATGTTCCTCTTTGGGATTTGATGATGAAAAACATCTATAATCTCCAGGCTTACCAGTTGAAAAAAGATGGTTTTCGTCTGGAATTGTTGTATCAAAATGACGAAACCGGTGTGCCTCTGAATGTATTGCAAACGGCACAGACACCCAATATCAGTGATCGTACTTTACTCAACTTGTTTTACATAGACCGCTTGGATCAAAACGATATACAAATACCCGAAGGAGACGGCTATTTTGACTTTGTAGAAGGCATTACCATAAAGGCAGCTAAAGGCTATATGATGTTTCCAAAAGTACAACCTTTCGGTTCATACATAGACGGAATATTGACCGATCCGGATGATGATGATTTTGTGTTTGATGAACTGTACCAATACACCCAACAAGAAGTAAAAAACAACTACCAACAAAAAGACAAATACGAAATCAGAGGTTATTACAAAACCGATAGTGCACAAGGGATTGCCCTAGGGGCTTTTAATGTACCTCAAGGCTCGGTTCATGTGACCAGCGGTGGTAGAGAATTGGTCGAAGGTGTAGATTATGTAGTTGATTATCAAATAGGTAGAGTTAAAATCATCAACCCATCTATTGAAGCTTCTAATGCGCCTATACAGGTCTCTGTGGAACAAAATGCTATTTTTAACCAACAAAGAAGAAGTTTTTTCGGGATTGATGTGGAACATAAATTCTCGGATAATTTTGTAATGGGCGCTTCCTACCTCAATCTCAAAGAACAACCCTTTACCAAAAAAGTATTGTTTGGACAAGAACCTATTCAAAATTCGGTTTTCGGACTCAATGCCAGTTACAATACAGAAGCTAATATATTGACCCGTTTGGTAAATAAACTACCCTTTACCGAAACCGATGCTACTTCTAATTTTTCTATACGAGGTGATGTAGCTTATCTATTACCCGGAACACCCAAATCTATTGATATAAACGGACAGGCAGCTTCTTATATCGATGATTTTGAAGGTTCTCAAATTCCTTTGGATGTACGTTCACAACAGCTTTGGTTTATTGCCAGCACACCACAAGCTCAACCGGTTTGGGATCTGGGAGGTGATGCAACCAACTCATTGGATTACGGAAAACAAAGAGCCCGTTTGGCTTGGTACAACATAGACAATGATTTATACAGTGGTGCACAACAACCACCCAACATTGATAACAACGAGATTTCCCGTGCAGAAGTTCGCAGCATTAATCACAGTGAATTATTTCCAAACGATGAACAAGATTTAACCGAACCCAGAATCTTAAGAACCTTAGATTTAGCTTATTATCCCAGCGAAAGGGGCGCTTATAACTTTGATGCGGATGCTGCACACTTAAACTCTGACGGGACTTTTAACAATCCCGAAGACCGTTGGGGAGGAATTACCCGACCCTTAACCGTTACCGATTTTGAAAATTCCAATATTGAATATATTCAATTCTGGATGATGGATCCGTATGAAAATTATTCCATTACCCCCGAAGAAGGATTACCCGCCGGAGTTGATCCGCAAAATCCTCTAAATCAAGTAGGTGAATTGTATTTTAACCTGGGGAATATTTCTGAAGACGTATTGAAGGACAATCGTAAAATGTTTGAAAACGGCTTGCCGGAAACCGGAGGTGTGGATAATACAGCCCCAACTATTTGGGGAAAAGTTCCTACCAACCAATCTTTATTATACGCATTTGATGATAATGATGCCCATAGATTGGCTCAAGATGTCGGTTTAGACGGTTTATCCGATGAAGAAGAAAATAGTTTTTATACCTCTTATATCAATGCCTTACCTCCTGCATTGCAAGCACAAGCCGCTTTAGACCCGGCTTCTGATAATTTCCAATTTTACAAAGGAACAGAATTGGATAATCAAAATGCTACTATCTTAGAACGTTATAAAAATTATAATAAACCTCAAGGGAATTCACCCACTGCTACGATGTCCCCTGAATCCTATCCTACCGCTTACACCCAATATCCCGATACAGAAGACATCAATAAAGACCAGACAATGAGTACGGTAGAGAGTTACTACCAATACAAAGTGTCTTTAAACGAATCTGACTTACAAGTAGGATCCAATTATATTGTAGATAAACGAGTCACCACCAATACCTTGCCCAATGGAGGGACTCAGAACACTACGTGGTATCAATTTAGAATCCCTATAGCCGGTGGGGAACCCATTAATGGAATCAACAATTTTCATTCTATCCGGTTTATGCGGCTATTTTTGACCCGTTTTAAAATGCCGGTGGTTTTGCGATTTGGTAAAATTGAAATGGTAAGAGGGGAATGGAGACGCTATAAATATACCTTAAACGATGGAACAGTGCCGCTGGTAGGTCCCGAATTGGATAATTACGATTCCGGTGTGGTCAATATTCAAGAAAATGAAACCCGAACCCCTATTCCTTATGTGTTGCCTCCGGGAATTACCCGAGAACGCTTGCAAGGAACCACTACAGTTCAATTGCAAAATGAACAATCATTGGCACTTAAAATCAGAGATTTAGAATCGGGTGCAGCTAGAAATTTATTTAAAAATGTGCGTTTTGATATGCGAATGTTTAAACGACTTCAGCTATTTATCCACGCTGAGGGTGTGTTGAACCAACCCGAAGTAGCCGATGATGATTTAGTAGCCATTATCCGTATTGGTAGTGACTTGAGCGATAATTATTATCAGATAGAACAACCCTTGAAAATAACCCCATTTTCTGCGGCAACTCCCAGTGAAATCTGGCCTAAAGAAAATGAGTTAAATGTTGATTTAGATGCCCTAAAAGCATTGAAGCTGGAACGTTATGAAACCTTTGGTAATGCCAACGCCAATGTACTCTTTCCGGCTCCTGTTCCTAATGAACCCGTAGCGTATCGCATTCGTGTCAAAGGTCATCCTAATCTGGGAAATATCAAAACCATTATGTTGGGTGTTAAAAATGCTTCGGGACAAGACCGCTCTGCAGAGCTTTGGTTTAACGAACTGCGGGTATCTGAATTTGATAATGAAGGTGGTTGGGCAGCTGTAGTTAGTGCCGATGCTAATTTTGCCGATTTAATGGATGTTTCCGTAACCGGTAGAATGTCCACCCAAGGCTATGGTAATGTAGATCAATCGGTCAATGAACGCAGCCAGGAGAATATCAAACAATACGATTTTGTTTCCAATCTTAACGTCGGTAAATTGTTGCCTAAAAATTGGGGCTTGCAATTGCCTTTAAATGTCAGTGTGGGTGAAGAAGTAAAAGACCCAAAATACGATGCACAATACCAGGATATTCTGTTATCAGACACCAATATTGACAACAGTCCACATCGCAATGACGCCCAAGATTATACCAAAAGAACCAGTATCAGTCTGATTAATTTCAAGAAAAACAGAAACCCGAAATCTACCAAAAAACAGCGCTTTTACGATATTGAAAATCTCGCTTTTTCGTATGCATATAACGAAATACAGCACCGGGATTACAACGTGCAAAAGTTTTTAGACCAAAACCTGAGAGCTTCTGCCGGTTATACCTATAATTTTAAACCTCTTGAGATTAAACCCTTTAAAAAATCAAAAATACTAAAAGGGAAATATCTCAAATTTATTAAAGATTTTAACTTCAATCTAGCGCCATCGGACGTGGCTATCAATTCCAATATTATGCGTAGCTACAATGAGCAATTATCCCGCTCATTGATTCAAGGACTTCCGGATTTACCCACATTACGCCAGCGCAATTTCTTGTTTGATTGGGATTACAG
>CAYNFJ010000028.1:7150-19249 GCA_964396505.1 uncultured Polaribacter sp.
GCAGATTTTGATTGGCAAGGAGCTTCACAATCAGAAATAACACAATACAATAAAACCATTGAGGAATTGACCGGTAATGTAATTCAAAATGCCAATACACATAACGTGTCGGTTGACTTGAATATGAAGAAGTTCTATAAAGAAATAGGGATGACCAAGCTACTCCGCAGCAAATCGCAACGAAAAAGAGCCAAAAGACTGCGTGAAGCCAAGAAAAAGAAAAAGAAAGGAAAAGGAGTAAAAACAGTTGCAAAAAGAGCTTCCAAAAAAGATGTAAAAGTCAAAAAAGCCAAAACTACCGGTCAGAAATTGTTTAGAGGCGTATATGATTTGGTCACCGCTTTAAAATCGGTCAAAGCAAGTTACACAGAGAACAATGGAACCTATCTGCCGGGTTACCAACCACGCATTGGTTTCTTAGGTCGTGATAGCTATTCAGGCAGCTTGGCTCCTACTTTTGGTTTTGTGTTTGGAAGTCAGGTTGATATCCGGAATTACGCTTTGGAAAACGGATGGTTAGCTCCCAGAAATCTCCACGATATAAACGACACTACCGATGACGAACCTTATTACAGCAAGGTTTACGCTCAGACCCATTATGAAAAATTAGACTTAACAGCCAAGGTAACTCCTTTTAAAAATTTTGACATCAATATTCAGGCTAATAAAATTTATACCCGGAACATCTCAGAGCAAATGGATATTGTAGTGGATGATTTTGACACCAATCCACGTTTTGCAGACGCCATTACTACAGAAACGGGTAGTTTCAGTATGAGCTACTTTATGATGGGTACGGCTTTTGATGACAGTGATGCCTTGTTCCAACAATTTAAAGAAAACCGCACGATAATTTCCGATCGTTTGGCCGCCGCATCCGGCTTACCGGTTTCAGGATATGGCGCTACCAGTCAAGAAGTGATCTTGCCCGCATTTCTAGCCGCCTATTCCGGTCAAGATGTCGGAAAAATAAGATTGAATCCTTTTAGAAACATTCCTTTGCCCAACTGGCAAATAAAATATAGAGGATTGATGAAATTAAAATGGTTTAAAAAGAATTTCAGCAGTTTTTCTATTTCCCATGCGTATCGTTCTTCTTATAGCATTGTCAATTTTACCAATAACCTCCAATACGATGCTGCTAATCCCGGAAATCTGGATATTTCAGGAAATTATTACAATAAAAAACTCTACACCAATGTAGGCTTAATTGAAGAATTTTCACCATTGGTGAAATTAGAAATGAAATTAAAAAACTCCTTTTCATTATCCGGGCGTATTAATAAAGATAGGATGATGACCTTGAATTTTAACAACAACACCATGACACAAGACAATGGAACAGAGTATGTTGTAGGATTAGGATATCGTGTTAAAGATTTGCCATTCACGATGCGATTACAAGGTAAAAAGATGAAATTTAAAGGGGACTTAAATTTAAAATTAGATGTATCTTTGCGCGATAATAAGATGATGGTGCGTTATTTTGGAGAAGATAATACAATGGAAAACGATCAAGTAACCGGCGGACAACATATGTTTAGTTTAAAGTTTTTAGCCGATTATTCATTGACCAAAAATTTACAAACCGGACTGTATTATTTACAGGATGCTTCCCGATATGCTATATCGACGACTTATCCCAGAAAATCAATTAGTGCCGGTCTCAGTTTTAAATACAACCTAGGAAATTAATATTTTTAATAAACACAAATGAATATACCAAATAACTTAAAATTTACCCCAGATCACGAATGGGTGATATTAATAGATGGTGATATAGCCATCGTAGGAATAACCGATTTTGCACAATCAGAATTAGGAGATATCGTCTATGTGGATGTTGACACCTTAGATGAAACATTGGCCAAAGATGAAGTTTTTGGATCGGTGGAAGCTGTTAAAACAGTTTCTGATTTACTATTACCCGTATCCGGCGAAATTATTGAATTTAATGAAGGCTTGGAAGACGCCCCTGAAAAAATCAATACCGACCCTTATGGAGAAGGATGGATTGTCAAAGTTAAAATATCCGATGCCGGAGAATTAGATAGTTTATTAGATGCTACAGCCTATAAAGAATTGGTGGCTGGATAATCGACTGTTAGTTGCCCTTGCCGTTAGTGTTGCCATTGTGGTATTGAGTTTAGTACCACCCACTGTGATGCCCCATACCGGAATTACGGTATCCGACAAATTTTTGCACAGTTTAGCTTATATGGTACTACTGTGGGTGTGGTTACTAGTCTATAAAGACCGAAAGCGATTACAAACCGGAATCATACTTATCTTAAGTTTAACAATTTTTGGTATTATTCTTGAGGTATTACAAGGAGCCTTAACCACATATCGCACTCCGGATGTACTAGATGCTCTGGCGGATTTAGTGGGATTGATCCTTGGTTTTATCAGTTTTCAACTGTTATACCAATACATTTTTGATAACTAAAAAATAAAAAAATGATGTACTGAAAGGTTTTTTACCAATAAATTTGGATAAATCTTATTAAAATTCATAAATTAGCACGCAATTAATTTAAATCATTACAAAATGGAATCAAAGAAAAGTTCCAAGTCCAATCTAGAGAATTTCAGCAAACTATTTATGTTGTTGGGTTTAGTATTGGCTTTATTGATCACGTATATGGCTATTGAGTTTAAAACTCCGGAAACAGCCGGTGACCAAGTAGTCGCTTATACTACAAATATGCAAGATGACGATGAAGATATTCCTGAAACCGAACAAAAGATAGAAGAAATTAAGCCTCAAGAACAAAAAGTACAACCACCCCCAGTATTAGAGGAAATAGAAGTGGTAGATGATGATAAAGATGTTGAGGAAACAGTTATTGAATCTACTGAAACAGACGAGGCTGAAGAAGTAGTTATCGAAGATATTCCGGAAGTGGAAATCGAAGAAGAAGTGGTAGAAGATGTACCTTTTTCCATTATTGAAGACGTTCCTGTTTATCCCGGATGTAAAGGCAATAAAGCACAACTTAAAAAATGCCTTTCATCTAAAATTCAAAAACTGGTAGCTAAAAAATTCGATGTAGATTTAGCACAAGATTTGGGATTGACTCCCGGTAAGAAACGAATCTTCGTAATGTTCAAAATTGATAAAACCGGAAAAATTACCGATATTAGAGCTCGCGCTCCACACAAAAGATTGGAAGCTGAAGCCAAACGGGTGGTATCTTTAATCCCCAGAATGTCACCGGGAAAACAACGGGGCAGACCGGTTGGAGTAAAATACAGTTTACCCATCACCTTTGTAGTACAAGAATAGTAAAAAAACAATCTATTTATAAGCACCGCAACTATGTTAAAATAGTTGCGGTTTTTTGTTTTGGTACGCTTATTGTATTTAACATATTATTAACAATTGTTATGGATAGCTACATAAATCGTATAGGCCTTATTGATTTATTATTTTTTTAATAATTAAAACCAATATAGTATGAAAAGTACACAAAAAAAGAAAAAACCTACCCGACATTTTGGTAAAGAGGATGCGAAACGCAATACTTCCCTACTCTATGGACAAATGGGGTTGGTCTTGGCTCTATTACTGGTTTATTTGGCTATAGAAGCTAAAACACCGGTACAAGAGTCCTGTATAACACTACGGCCTGATTACCAGACAGAAGAAGTTGTAAATATTCCCGACACCACTCCGGAACCTAAAAAACCCAAAATAGAAGTGGGAAAGCCCATACCGAATGTAATATTAGACACGCTTGACATTAAAAAAAATGATGATGCGGTTGTTGAAACGGTAATAGACCTAAAAACAATAGATCCGGATAGCAAAGTGAGCCTTCCAAAAATTGTGGAGGTAACCATACCGGAAGAGGATTCACCGGATATAATATCCTACCCCAATATAAAAGAAGCACCTGTATATCCGGGTTGTAAAGGGGATTTGGAAGCAATAAAAAAATGCTTTTCCAAGAGTATTACCAAATTGGTAACGAGAAAATTTGATGGAGATTTGGCACAAGAATTGAATTTAAATCCGGGAAAAAAACGTATTATCGTTCAATTTACCGTAGATAAAACCGGCAAAATAACCCATGTAAAAGTAAGAGCACCCCATAAGAGATTGGCAAAAGAAGCCAGACGGGTCATCGGTCTTTTACCACCGATAAAAGCCGGAAAATACAAAGGAAAACCGGTAGGGGTTCGCTTTACCTTACCGATTACTCTAGAAGTGAAATAAAAAATTTAAAAAATAATCCCCGGGTACGCTCGGGGATTAGTAGATCCAATTGAAATAGATTCTCCATAAAAAATAAAAAAAACTTGCGCAATAAAAAAAACTCCATACTTTTGTAAGTGATTACTTACTTACATAATTTAATGGGTAAAAAATGATAAAACGATATTTAATAATCCTCCTGTTAGGAAGTTCGAGTGTTTTTCAGGCACAGAATATAACGCATGTTAAAACACTTTTCGATTCTTTAAAAACGCATCCTCAAACACTTGCCGGTGATATTTTGATACAAAAAGCACTGGCAGGAAAAAAAATGGCCTACGGAAATTTGTTTCCCAGCATTGATTTATTCAGTACCTACGATTATACTACCAGTCCGGCGGGTATGCTACCCATCGCCCCAAATGAAATGATTCATCTGGTAAGAGATACAACAGCTGCCCAGCCATTTAGCCAAAATATCATGCGAGGCGGGGCTTCAATTTCAATGCCCATTTTTGTAAAATCCATTTATACGACAGCTCAAAAAGCCAAGATGCTGTACCAATCGGCAAAGCAAAAAGCCTTTATAGATTTACTAAAAAACGAAGCCACCCTAGTAAGCATTAATGCCAACCTGCAATATATGGAACAGGTAATATTGGCATTGAAACAGAAAAAGAAATCCATTGAAAAAACACAAGAAATTATAGCGATAAAAGTCAATAACCAAAGAGCTCCCCAAAGTGCACTTTTAAAAATAAATGACGCCATGAATCAAATCAATTTAGCCATTTCCGATATCGCTCTTAAAAAATCTGAGGGGGTGGCAATGATACAAAACCTTACAGGAATACATCTTACTAAAGCAATTGAAATGACACAAACCGGCAGCTATACAGATAGTGCTTTGGTAGCTTTGGAGCCTTTAAAATATAAGATTGAAGCGGAACGTTTGGGAGTCAAAGCCGAGAGAGAAAAACTACTTCCCACCCTTGTCGCTCGTGGAAATTACAATCACAGTATGGCAAAAGCGTATAATAATGGTATAGATATTACTAAAAATTATGCAACAATTGGGTTGGTTTTAAAAATTCCGGTTTTTCATCAATCGCAGTATGCAAAAATAAAAATGTCCCGCTTGGAACTGCAATCACTGGAAAACGATTTATCCCAAAAAGAATTAGAACTCAGTACACAGGCCGATCAACTTCAAGAAAATTTAAAAATATTAAATAATGAGATAAGCATATTCAAACAGCGTATTGCAGATAAAAAAAGCTTGCAGGAAATAGCAAAAATTGCCTACAAAAATGAACGAATGACCATAGAAGATTATCTAAAATACGAAGATGATTTGGTCTTAGAACAATCCAAATACTACAAAACAATGGCCGAAAAATGGCAAACCTTAATGAAATTAGCTGTGATTTACGGAAATAATATTGAAACTATTGTAAAATAATATCTAGATATAAGATGAAAAAAATAAATAAAAAAACAATTATTACAACGCTTATCATTGTAATAATAGCCATTGGAGCTGGTCTTTTGATTAAAAAAGCAAAAAACAGAGAAGCAAAAACACCTGTAGCAAAATCCTATGATGTGGTAGTGTCTGCACATAAAGTAAACTTGGACAGCGTGCAAATTACCTTACCTTATCTAGCATTGGTACAGAATGATAAAGATGTACTCATCGCGACAAAAATGGGGGGTAGAGTCAATTATATCAAACCCAGTGGCGCCCGTATTAAAAAAGGAGATCTCATTGTAAGTATTGATAATACTACCGTACAGAGCGCCGTGAATAGTGTACAAGCACAATTGGACGCGGTACGTGTAGGCATTAGTAATATGACGGAAACGCATAAACGTACGCTGGAACTATTGAAAGTAGGTGGTGCATCTATTGAACAATCGCAACAAGAAGAAAGTAAATTATCTGAATTAAAATCTAAGAAAGAAACCCTTAATCAAAAGATCCAAGAGCTTACTAATAATTCGGGTTACGCCAATATCAAATCCCCAATCACCGGAATTATCTCCAAAACAATGCTTAACATAGGTGATATGGCGATGCCCGGTCATCCCATTGCCAATCTCAAATCTGAAAACGGTTTTTATTTGTTAGTACGTGTTCCTACAAACATTGATGTAAAAGGTGTTGAAATAGAAAACAAACACATCGATGCCATTCCATTAAATAGCACATTCAATGGTTTGGCAGAATATAAAGCCTACTGCGATTTACAAAATTTAACAAGTGGCGACCGGATAGAAGTTAATGTCACATTATACAACGACAAAGGAATTTTACTTCCCTTTGATGCCATCTTAAATCGAAATGGAAAAAATTATGTGCTGGTAATTCATGATTCTAAAGCTATAGCACAAGAAGTTTCTATTGTAGAAAGTGGTGAACAAGGTGTTATCATCAGTAATAACAAACTGGTAGGAAAAAATGTGGTCATTGCTAAACAAGACATTTTATTAAAACTCTTGACCGGAGTTTCATTAAAAATTAAAGAAAACTAAATTATGTTTGATTATTTTTATAAGCGACCCTATACACTGTATGCACTAATTGCCGGGTTCTTTGTCATCGGAGTTATCGCATTACTGACTTTGCCCAAAAATTTATTCCCCGATGCCAATCCACCGCAGGTAATTGTAATTACAAGTGTTCCCGGATCCACAGCTCAAGTAGCAGCAAACACGGTTTCAAAGCCTATTGAACAAGAAATTTCACGTTTGGGATTGGTTACCGATATCAGCTCGGTAAATGTGGCAAACTTTTCTATCGTAAAAGCCGAATTCGACTATAAAAAAAGCTTAAATGCCGCTGCTGTTGATGTGGCAAATGCACTTTCTATTGCCAAAGGCAAATTACCCCAAAATGCCAATCCGGCCATCTATACCGCCGGCGATTTTACCCTGCCGGTTGATATTATTTCTATTTCGCCAAAAAATAATAACATCCATTTAAGTGATATCCGAAAAATAGCCGATAGTTTCCTAAAACCGTATCTGCTAAGTAATCCTGAGATTGGCAATGTAGAAGTTTTTGGCGGTTATCAAAGCGCTATAAATATTGAAGTGGATCCCTTTAAAGCCAAACGCTATCATATTGATTTTGATAAAATTGCGATGGCTTTGCAAACGCTTAATCGCGATATGCCCATTGGTTTTGTAAAAGGCAAAAATAGTTTTTACACCATCACGTTTTATGGCGAAAAAGACGAGGTGGAAAAATTAAAACAACTAGCAGTGATGCCCAATGTGCATTTAGGCGATATTGCCGATGTAAAATGGGGCTATATGAAACGCCGAAGCGGATATGTGGGCAACGGTAAAGATGCCATTGCACTCTCAATCCAGCGTTCGCCAACCGGAAGCGTGTTGTCTGTTTCAAAAGCGGCTCGTGCCGAAATGAAAAAGATGCAGGAAAAATATCCAAATATGAATTTTGAAATTTCGGATACACAACGCGATTTAATTGAATTATCAAATGATAATATGTTAGTTGCACTGCGCGATGCTATTTTTTTCACCTTGCTTGTTATTTTGTTTTTCCTAGGTAATTTCAAAGCTATCATAGCCGCAGCCATCACTATTCCAATGGTGTTTTTTTCAACTTTAGCTATTATCTGGCTTACCGGCGGAAGCCTAAATCTAGTGATATATACCGCAATCATTCTGGCATTGGGAATGCTTACAGATGATGCGGTTGTGGTATTGGAGAACGTTGAAAGACATATCAATGAACTAGGCGAAGATTTACATACTGCCATTCAAAAAGGAACCAAAGAAGTGGTCGGACCCATAGGAGCAGGAACCCTTTCAACTATTGCCATAGTTTTTCCTTTGATGTTTATTGGCGGTTTCCCCGAAAAAATATTTAAACCGATGATTTTTACATTGATTATTGCATTGTTAATCTCATATTTCTTATCTATCACCTTTATCCCCAAGCTGTTGGAGGTCTTATATAAACGCGGAACAAACAAAGGTAAAATTGAAAAATGGTTTGATAAAATCTATGATAAGAGTATAGGCCGATTGGTTGCTCCTTATGTCAGTGTTCTCCAATTTTCCAATGGAAAACACAGATTTTTTCGTCGTTCAGCATTGATAGTAGGGGTTTTATTTGTGTTGATTCTAAGTGTAAAAACCATTATGCCTATTATCGGTAAAGATGCAATGCCACCGATGGATACCGGAATTATTAAAGCTCAAATTGCTTTTAGCTCCAATGAAACCGTTGAAAGTGCTGAGAAAAAAATTAAATCCTTTTTGAAATGGTTGCATCAACAAGATTATGTAACCCGCAGTTCAGTCGCTTTTGGTACCGAAGCCGGTGTATTAAGTCTAGGTTCGGGAAATCTACCTGCCGAAGCCACCATTACCATCAATTGTGTAGATAGGTTTAGCCGAAAAATGAAAATTTGGAGTATTGAAGATATATTGCGTGATAAGTTATCCGGATTAGAAGGGATTAAAAAATTAGAAGTATTCGATTTTGGTGCAACGGCTGCCTCCTCTATCAAGGCCCCTTTAAATGTACGTATTAAATCGGCGGTTGTCGATGGATTACCTGAAAAATCGTATGCCATTGACAAAGCACTCAGACAGGTAAAAGGATTGACCTCCATTTCTAGCAGTTGGGATAAAGATTTTACGGAAATCGTATTGGATATTGATGAAAACAAAGCTTTGAGTTACGGCATTACTACTTATCAAATTGCGATGCAAATTCCTGTAAAAGGTCAGATAGTTGGATTAAATGCCAATCTGCAATCGCTCAATACACAAATGGTCCGTCTGTATATGAAAGGCAAGTTTAGCCAGAACGAACAGACTTTGCGCTTACTACCAATAAAAACCAAATTTGGCGATGTGCCTTTGGAAACCTTGGCAAAAATTTCTAAACGCTTGACTTATGCAAAAATTGAGCGTGATAAAATGCTGTATAGTCTTGATATTGGTGGATATCGTTCCAAACGCCCTATCACCCATTTAACCGACGATGCCGAAGCAGCCTTAAAGAAAATAAAGGCAGATAATGGCGATGTAGTCATTACACAAGCAGGTGATATTACACAAATTAATGATAGTTTTAAACGTATGATAAAAGCGATAGGTTTGGGTGTTCTCCTCTTGATTATGGTATTGATTGCCATTTACCGTTCGGTAAAAATGTCCTTGATTATGATCTTTGTATTACCGCTTTCATTGATCGGTGCGGCTTGGGGAATGTTTTTGTTTCATAAGCCAAGCTGTATGCCCAGTATGTTGGGTGTTTTGCTTTTATTTGGTATCATCATTAAAAATGCGGTATTGCTGATTGATTTTTATCAAAAACATCGCACCAATGGAGAAAGCCCTTACGAAAGTGCCATTGAAAGCGTACGTGTACGTTTCCGTCCCGTAATGATGACCGCCTTTGGCACCATTGCCGGTATGATCCCTATTGCATTGGAACAAGCGGTTGGTTTAGAACGATTAAGCCCGCTTGCCGATGTAGCTGTTGGTGGCTTACTTATAGGAACATTACTAACCCTTATTTATGTTCCGATGTTTGCTTATATCGTTGATAAAAAGTGAGTATTAAAAAATAATTCAATATATTAGATGGCATGATGAAAAGAAAATCAACCGAAATAAGGCAAGAAGAAATAAAAAAAGCGGTATTGGAGATTATAAAAACAGAAGGTATAAAAGCCGTTTCGACTAAAAATTTGGCAAAATATACCGGTTTGAGTGAGGGAGCTATTTTCCGTCATTTCAAGAGCAAACGGGATATTATTATTGCCATTATTGATGATGTGGCACATGATTTAATCGGAGCTCTTCAACAAATTTCTTTAGAAAAAATAGCCGCTCAAGAACGCTTGTATAAATATATATGCAATACCATTACCTATCTCACAGAAAACAACGGGATTACTATTCTACTGTTTACAGAAGCATCTCATAGCAACGATGAAGAAATGATGGAAAAATTAAATTTTATTTTTAACTCTCAAAGAAAGTTTGTAGGACATATTATTTCTGATGGTATGGCAGAAGGTTTTTGGGATAAATCCATATCCATTGAAGATGTTACACAGCTTTATATGGGAATTCCAATAACACATAATATTAACTTGATATTATCAAAAGGGAAAGCAAAAAAAGAACAATTCTGTAAAAAAATGATGACATTGTTTGAAAAAGTTTTGATTGCTACGCACTAGTTTCTTAGCATTCTGAACAAACACAGCTACAAAACAACATTTTTCATTATAGTTTTATAATCCTTTGGATTAAACAAAAATAACAATCAAAATACTCAATAAGAAGATACTAATAAAACCTATGGCGACCAATCTTTTTATAGGCTTAGCACCAAAAATAAAAGTGTATATCATTTTGAGAATACTATTACTAGCCGTAGCTAGTAAAACGGCATCAAAAATTTGATGTACACTTAATGATTGTAAACCGTTTTGAAATAAATTTAATACAAATGGGTCAATATCGGTCACCCCGACAATTAAGGATAACACATTGATCCCCGATTGCCCAAAATGCTTAAAAACATAACCCGTCAATACAGAAAAGAAAGCAAATAAAACTCCGAAAATAAGAGCCGTATTAAATTCCAATGGGTTTTTATCCGTTTTTTCCAAGGCAATTTTTTCGTTCTTTTCACTGTTTTTTTTATAAAAATAAAGAGCAAAAAGAGCTGAAATTACAGCGAGAAAAATAAAATAAGGTGATAATTTGAGGGCGATTTTTGTATTAAAAATAAAGGCTAAAATCAAAAGACGTATATACATCATAGAAGAAGCAATGATGATTCCGGCTACAATATTGTAGGGATGATGTCCGTTTTTACTTTTTTTTGCCAAAATAATGGTCGTTGCCGTACTGCTGTACAATCCGCCTAAAATAGCAGTAAGCATCAATCCGGCTTGAGGAAAAACAAACTTTTTTAAAATATAACTCAAATACGAAATTCCGGAAATGGCAATAATGGCAATCCAAATTTTATATAACGAAAAATCATAACCGGGTAAGATACTTTGTTTAGGCAGTAAGGGTAAAACAACACCCGAAATAATAATAAATTTTGACAATGTTAAAAACTCTGATAAATCAAATTTCTTGACAAACAGACGCAAATCTCTTTTTACTCCCGTTAAAATTAAAACGCTTACAAAGACCGATAGAATTAAAACTCTATTGTTCAAATAAACCAAAGGCGTAAGGGAATAGGTAAGTAAAGCTATAATGGTAGTCGTTGCGCCAAAATGTGCAGACAATTTAATCCTTTGGTAATAAGCAATTGACAGTAATATTAATAGTGCAAATCCACCGGCAATATAAGGTACCAAATCTGTAGGAGAAATCACATATAAAATATACCCTAAAATACCGATTAATGTAAAGGTTCTATCTGTTCCGAACAACCATTTTCTCTCAACTTTTAGATGATGAACTCGCTGCTCTAATCCGATAAGAAACGAAAAAGCAAATACAATAATAAAATTGATAAAATCTTCGGGTATTTGTTGGATAAAATCCATAGTGGTAATCGTATGTCAAAGTTAATGTAAAATTAGAATAATGCTTAGTAATATATTTTAATATTTAACAAGGAAAATCACTAAACACACCGCCGGTAGATATAAATCAATACGTGTTTTCTTTACATACCAACAGCTACTTATATGGTTAATGGCGTGTTAAAAACACTATATTTTTAGTTATACACCAAACTTCGTTTAATGAAATCAATTTTGTATTTTGCAATTAGCAGCCATTAACTATATAAATTATTGCGAGTAGTCACTAATTTTTTCCTTGTTGGTCACTTTTTTAGTTTTTTAATGTATCTGTTTTTATATGATTAT
>CAYNFJ010000028.1:19349-20566 GCA_964396505.1 uncultured Polaribacter sp.
GCTTCGGCTTTGGCTTGTTTTACCAATTCTCTACGACGTTCTTCTGTCAATGCCGGCACATTGATAATGACACTCTCCCCATTATTGGTAGGGTTAAAACCCAAATTAGCATATAAAATAGCTTTTTCAATCTCAGAAATTAATTGTTTTTCCCAAGGTTGAATGGTAATGGTATGAGCATCCATCGTACCGACATTGGCTACTTGGTTTAAGGGTGTTTGCGTACCGTAATAATCTACCGTAACAGTACTCAGCATAGCCGGATTGGCTTTGCCGGCACGGATACTTCTAAATTCATTTTCCAAATGTTGAATGGATTTGTCTAAATCTTCTTGTAAAGTATCTAAGATAAATTGTACTTCTTCGTTCATGGGTTTTAATTTACTGTTATGATTGTATCCAAAATTACAAATACTATTCCAAATGTACAAGCTTTATTACAAGCAAAAAAAAGGAATAGAATTATAGCGAGTGTTAATTATTTTCTACCAAAGTTCCAATGGATTCTCCGGACAATAATTTTATCAAATTTCCCGGTGTATTCATATCAAATACCACAATGGGTAAATTGTTATCTTCACTTAAAGCAAAGGCAGTCATATCCATAATTTTCAAGCCTTTACGCATCACTTCTTTATAGGTAATATGGTCAAATTTGGTGGCGCTACTGTCTTTCTCAGGGTCGGCGGTATAAATACCATCAACCCGGGTTCCTTTTAATATTACATCGGCATTGATTTCTGCCGCACGTAGTACAGCAGCGGTATCAGTGGTGAAAAAAGGGTTTCCGGTTCCTCCGCTAAAAATAACCACCCGTCCTTTTTCCAGGTGTCGTACGGCTCTTCTTTTGATATAAGGTTCGGCTATTTGTTCCATTTTAATAGCTGTTTGCAAGCGTGTTTGAACCCCTTCTTTTTCAATAGCACTTTGTAGTGCCAAACCGTTGATAACCGTAGCGAGCATCCCCATATAATCACCCTGTACCCTATCAATACCGTTACCGGCACCGGCTACTCCTCTGAAAATATTGCCCCCACCGATAACTATGGCTATTTCGATTCCTTTGTCCACGGCTAGTTTTATTTCTTTGGCATAATCTTGAATACGATCCGGATCTATACCATATGATTTATTGCCCATCAAGGCTTCTCCACTTAGTTTTAATAATATGCGTTTGTATTGCATGGTGATTAGTTTTTGGCAAATTTAATGAAAAA
>CAYNFJ010000029.1:0-11625 GCA_964396505.1 uncultured Polaribacter sp.
CAACCCCCATTTCTTCTTTCAGCTGTATAGCCAAAGCGGTTTTAATGGTTTGTAAAAAACCGGGAGTTCCACCGTCTTCTCGGGCTTCAATATCTTTTACATAATCGTGTTCGCCCCAAGGATTTGTATAAGTAACCGTACCACCACCCGGATTGTCCGGAACAATGTTTTTATATAGTTTTTCGTTGAAAATCAATACGCCTTGTGTGCCGGGTCCTCCTAAAAATTTATGAGGAGAAAAGAAAATAGCATCTAAATAGCGGGTTTGGTCCGGGTGCATATCGATATTGACATAAGGTGCAGAACAAGCAAAATCAACAAAACAGAGTCCGTTATTATGATGTGCTATTTCGGCTATTCTGTGATAATCGGTTTGAATGCCCGTAACATTGGAACAAGCCGTAATTGATATTATTTTTAGTCCTCTTTCGGAATATTTATCAAATAAACTCTGAATGGAATCGTAGTTGATTAATCCATTTTTATCATAAGGAATCACTTCTACATCGGCAATGGTTTCCAACCAAGACGTTTGATTGGAATGATGTTCCATATGCGAAATAAAAACAACCGGTCTTAATTCTTTCGGAATATGGGTGTGTTTTTGTAAAATTTCAGGAACTCGCAGTCCTAAAATACGCTGAAATTTATTGATCACACCGGTCATTCCGGAACCGTCTAGAATCAATACATCCGATGCATTGCAGTGTACGTGTTCTTTAATAATTTCTTTAGCTTTGTGATAGGCTTGCGTCATTACGGCTCCTGTAAACGAAGTTTCGGTATGTGTATTGGCAACATAAGGGCCTATATCTTGTATCAGACGTTCTTCTATTTTTTTATACAAACGGCCACTGGCAGTCCAATCGGTATAAATAATCTCTTTATTGCCATAAGGGGAGTCAAAGTGTGCTCCCACACCTATCACTTGCTCTCTAAAGCTTTGAAAATATTTTTCAAGTTGAGTCATATAAATCAATGATTAAATAAACCTTTTAATTTCTTCTATAAATCTATGGGCCAATTGATCGGCTTTTTGCTGTGTAATGCTTTCAGTATATATTCTAATGATAGGTTCTGTATTGGATTTACGCAGGTGAATCCATTCTTTTTCAAAATCTATTTTTACACCATCAATCGTGCTGATTTCTTCATCTTGATATTTATGGGCTATTTTCTCTAAGATATGATCGACGTCTATCTCAGGTGTTAGGGCTATTTTGTTTTTACTCATATAATAAGAAGGATAGCTGTTTCTCAGTTCTTTACACGATATATTCTTATGGGAAAGATGCGATAAGAATAAAGCAACGCCCACCAGAGAATCCCTACCATAATGTGATTCCGGATAGATAATCCCGCCGTTCCCTTCACCGCCAATAACGGCATTTACTTCTTTCATTTTGGTAACAACGTTTACTTCACCTACGGCACTGGCAAAATAACGTCCTCCGTGTTTTAGTGTAATATCCCGAAGTGCTCTGGAAGAGGAAAGATTGGAAACGGTATTGCCGGTTTGTTTGCTTAATACATAATCGGCGCAGGCGACCAAGGTATATTCTTCCCCAAACATACTGCCGTCTTCATTGATAAATGCCAAGCGATCTACATCGGGATCTACTACGATTCCCAAATCGGCTTTTTCTTTTACAACCAATTGAGAGATAGCGGTTAGATGTTCTTTTAATGGCTCCGGATTGTGTGGAAATTCTCCCGTAGGTTCACAATATAATTCAATGACTTCCACTCCTAAGGCTCTTAATAATTGAGGAATAGCCACACCTCCCGATGAATGCACTCCATCGACCACTATTTTATAGCCGGCATTTTTAATAGATGCTACATCGACTAATTCCAATGCCAACACTTCTTCAATGTGTTTGCCGATAAAGTCTCGTTTCTTTACAAAAGAACCAATATCGTCAATGAAACTGAAGTCAAAATCTTCTCGATCGGCAATGGTTAATACTTCTTCTCCATCTTTTGCATTGAGAAATTCTCCTTTTTCATTGAGGAGTTTCAGGGCATTCCATTGTTTGGGATTGTGCGAGGCGGTAACGATAATTCCTCCATCGGCTTTTTCCATAGTAACGGCTATTTCAACCGTAGGAGTCGTAGAGAGACTGGCGTTGACCACATCAATACCCACTCCCACCAAGGTGTTGGAGACTATGCTACTGATCATCTTACCGGAAAGCCGGGCATCTCTGCCCACCACAACGGTGAGTTTCTTCTTATTTTGATGTCTTTTTTTAAGCCAAATACCATAGGCGGCGGCAAATTTTACAGCATCGATCGGGGTTAGATTATCACCTGTTTTTCCTCCGATAGTTCCTCGAATTCCCGATATAGATTTGATAAGCGTCATACTTGTTTTATTTCTAGTTTTACGTAATAGTGGGTATGCAAATATAGTTTTTAGTTTTGGAATCTTTATTATTTTTAATGAGTTCGTTATAAATACTTATTTTTACGCTTTTATTATGAATTTTATGATACTAATTCGATGAGTTTCAGTAATTATAAAACGTCCAATCCTGTTTTCAGTTCCTATATTTGGAATCGTAATACATCCGGACATCGTAAAATGACTATGACGGGTATTTTTCTTAAGAGTATCTCTAGTCTGTTGTTGGTCAGTATGAGTTTGTGGTATGTTTGGGGTTTGGTTTACAAAGGGGTTGATGTAAAATGGTACACTTCAGGGGGTTTGTTAGCTGCTATTGTATTTAGTATATTGACTTCTTATAAAAAAACTTGGGCGCCTGTTACAGTTCCCTTGTACGCTTTTGCCAAAGGATTTTTCTTAGGGGGTTTTTCGGCTTATATAAACCGGCAATTCGATGGCTATCCGATGAAAGCAGTGGGAATTACGGTTGTTGCGTTTTTTGTGGTATTGGTTTTATACCAATTGAGAATCATAAAAGTTACCAAAAAGTTCAGAGCAATACTCATTTCGGCTAGTTTTACCATTATGATGATTTACTTGATCAGTTGGGTGTTGAGTTTCTTTGGAATTTATAATTATCTGCTGTGGGGTGTATCTTGGTTTGCCATACTTTTCAATGTCGTTGCTGCTGTGGTGGCTTCACTCACTTTATTATTAGATTTTGACCGGATTGATCGGGAGCTGGGTAAAGCGCCCAAATATATGGAATGGGTGGCTACATGGGGACTCTTGGTAAGTCTGATATGGCTTTATGTAGAGGTGCTGCGGTTGATGAAAAAATTGGCTATACGTTTTTAGTCAAGGTTTATGAATTGAATAACCAAGCTGAAAGAGTATCCATTTTCATATAGATAAGCAGTGTGATTATCAAAATTATAAGTAACAGAAGAGTTATTTTGTGATTGGGTTTTTTGCGTTTTTTATAACGTCCCAATTCCGTTTTATTTCTCATTGGTGCTTTTTTGGATGGTTTTTTGGGGTATATTCAGTTCGTTGTAAGCTAGTTTCCAACCAAAGGTATCTACAATTTGCTCAATCAAATTGATGGTTTCCATCGCTTTGTGTTGGGCGGTTTGCAAGACACCGCTTTGGGGGATCTTGTTTTCTATATTTTCCCGTACTTTTTTATTGAGTTGGGTGAGATCACTGGCGGCAAATTTGTTGAACAATCCATTGCTGACATCGTAATATTCCACATCGGTTTCAATACTAAGTACCTGCGGTTCAGGAAAATGTGTGATAGTTAATAGCTTACGATCGGGATCCGGTTGAATACGCATCTGCTTCATATCAAAACCTACCATCACCTTGGAATTGGCTAGTACAATTGCTTTTTTATGACTGGATACCAGATTGAGCAGGATGTTTTTAGCATCGGAGTAATGCATGATTTCTGAAAAATCGCTTTCTACCGTAATCAGTTTGGAAACATTTCGGATTTTTTCTAAAAGAATAACCGATTGTTCTTGTGTTTTGTTTTTGGTAAAGAATGAGCGGGAAAAGTAGAGAACAATTCCCACAACTATAGCGCCCAGTAGCAATCCGTAAATAAAATCCATAATTTTTTATAACAAATTAGAGGACAAAGATAGTCAGAAATGTGATTCAATCTGTTTTTTTGCTTTTTATGGCGCGTAGCATTTCTCTTTTTCCCGGAGGTCCGGGCAATTTTTCCACTTGAAAACCCAAACTTTGCATTGTTCTTCGGACACTTCCTTTGGCAGAGTAGGTTACTAAAACACCACCCGGAGACAGGGCATCATACATTTTCTTAAAAATAGATTCAGTCCATAATTCCGGTTGTACGCCGGGAGCAAAAGCATCGAAGTAGATTAAATCAAAACTGTTTTTACAGGTGATATTTTGAAATGTAATAGCTCGTTTGATGAGTGTAAAATTATCGGCTAAGGTAATTTTTTTATGCCAATCGGATGTGTGGATAAACTCAAATACGCTTTGATATGATTTTGCTTCCAATCGCTCGACATAATTGAGTTGTCTGTATTCTTCTCGGGTGATAGGATAGGCTTCTACACCAGTATATGCTATATCATAATTATTTTTTTTAGCTTCTAGAAAGCTAATAAAACAGTTGAGACCTGTTCCCAATCCTATTTCCAAAATTCGCAACTTTTTTTTATCAAAATAAAAAAGACCGTTTTGGATAAACACATGGTAGGCTTCCTGAATGGCTCCGTGGGTAGAATGGTAATGCTCATTCCATTCGGGGACAAACAAGCTGGTAGAACCATCACCGGTATATACAATCTGACGTGCTTTCATCATTTATAAATCTAAATGATTCAAAGATACTTATACTTGGCTTAATAGGATAAAAAAAATAATTATTACTTGAAAAAAAACTGTTGAATAAATTAAGGAGCCGGTATTATTATCATAAAATATATGATGATTTAATAAAATTTTAACTATATATATCTATAATATTTTGTATAATATTAAAAATATTAGCAATATTTATATTATTGATAATTTGAATAATTTTTTGTACCTTCGCGGTACTAAAAGAGTTTTTATTATGAGCACAGATATTTCTACCCGATTTGTTATTGAAAAAGTAAAAAAATCACGTGTTTCTGAAGTTGATTTTGATACTTTGACCTTTGGAACTGTTTTTACCGATCATATGTTTGAATGTGATTATATTGACGGTGAATGGCAGCAACCTACGATTCGTCCCTATCAACCTATTATGGTACAACCTTCTTTAAAAGTTTTTCATTATGGACAAGCTGTTTTTGAGGGAATGAAAGCCTATAAGGATGATACGGATCAAGTTTGGATGTTTCGTCCGGAACAAAATCAAGCTCGGATTAATAAATCTGCAAAACGTTTGGCGATTCCGGAATTTCCTAAAGAATGGTTTTTTGAAGCATTGAACCGTTTATTGGTCTTAGATAAAGAATGGATTAAGAAGGGAGATGGCAATGTGGTGTATATCCGTCCTTTTGTTTTTGCTACGCAGCCTGAGATCTTGGCTTCACCATCTAATCAATACAAGTTTATGATTATTTTATCACCTGTTAAGAGTTATTTTAGGAGTGATGTCAGTGTGGTGATAGCAGAACATTACAGTCGTGCAGCCGATGGAGGTGTAGGTGCGGCAAAAGCAGCCGGAAATTATGCCGGTCAATTCTATCCTACCAATCTAGCCAAAGAAAAAGGCTATCAACAGGTCATTTGGACCGATGATACAACCCATCAATATTTGGAAGAAGCAGGTACTATGAATGTCTTTTTCCGTATCAATGATACACTAATCACGGCTCCTACCAGTGATAGAATTCTAGACGGTGTTACCCGTAAGAGTGTAATCGCTGTTGCCGAACATGAAAACATTCCTGTTGAAGTAAGACGTATAACCGTTACAGAATTGGTTTCTGCCGCAAAGGATGGTTCTCTGAAGGAGATTTTTGGTGCCGGAACAGCAGTAGTTATCAGTCCGGTTAAGAGTTTTTCTTATGCCGGAATAGACTATCCGCTTACTAAACCGGAAGATTCGTATGCTACTTTCTTTAAAAAGAGAATTACCGATATTCAATACAACCGTGTGGAAGATCCATTCGGATGGCGTTATAAAGTTTCAGAAAACAATTATTAAAATTAAAAAGCCCCTATTTTTTAGGGGTTTTTTATTGAAAATAATACAAGATAAATACTTTTGATTTTTTAATAAAGCGGGCTTATTCTAGAATACGTTTTAAATTGGGTTTAAAATAGTTGGGACCTTTCATCACCTTGCCATCGTCACGGTATATCGGCTTACCATCTGCGCCTAATTTACTCATATTGCTTCGCTGAATTTCATCAAAAACTTCCTCAATTTTATACTGTAAACCGTGGTCTAAAATAGTTCCACAAAGTATGTACAACATGTCTCCTAATGCATCGGCAACTTCTATTAAATCTTTGTTCTTAGCAGCTTCCAAAAACTCTTCATTTTCTTCTTTCATCAGATCATAGCGTAATTGAATTTGGTGTAATGGAATATCCACTGTTGGTTTTTCTCTTACTGCCAGTCCATAGGTTTTATGAAATAATCGGACGGCTTCTAATTGTTTTTTCATATTGAAAGGCTATTACATTTTTAATAATAATCGTGCCGGAGCTATACGTAATAAGATAGCAATCAGGCGCCATCGTTTGGTGATATAAGCACGTTTTTTTTTCTTTTTTATGGCATTGTAAATTTGTTGGGTTGCTTTATTGGTGTCTGCCATCCAGAAAGTATTTCCCTGAGCCATAGCCGTGTCCACATAACCGGGAATAATGTCTGTTACATATATGTCGGCTTTACTACGATTTCCTTTGAGCCATAAGGATTCCAAATAATTTTTTTGAAAAGCTTTGGAGGCAAAATAAGCCGGCACATGACGGTTTCCTCTGATGGCGGCAATAGAAGAAATAGCTACCAAATGACCATAACCTTGTCGGTGAAAGAAACGGTAAGCCAAGCCGAAAATTTTAACGGCTCCCATAACATTGGTCTGTAAGGTGGGCAATTCTTTTTCCCATTCTAATTGGTAATTGGGGTTTCCTACGCCGGAGCTGTAAACAATTAAATCAATGGTTTTCAGTTCTTTTGTCAATTCTTCAAACAATTGTTCCGATGAAGCTATGTCTGTCACATCGTGTTGCTTGATAAGGTATTTTTCAGGATGGGTTTGTTGAATTGCTTGTAATTTTTCAATTCTTCGTCCCGTGATGGCAACCCTAAACCCATCATTGACCAATAATTGTGCTAGTGCTTTCCCAATTCCGGAACTAGCCCCAAAGATAATTGCATTTTTCATTGAAAAAAATTTATAAAACGGTAAATATAGAATCTTTTTTACAATATAAGTATTAATTATTTGTCAGATACTTTTTTTTCTTTTACTTTCGCTACACAATATATATCCTAAAATGAAATAATTATGAATAAAATTACTTTTAAATTTACGTTGTTTTTTGCCACAGTGTTTGCGATTCAGATGCAGGCACAAGAAAAACATCCGGTGGACAATTCATTCCATTTTGAATACAATACGCAAAGCCGTGCGTTTTTTGAAGAAAGCGGTTATATTAAATGTGCCACTGTAGAGTACAATGAAGCTCTGAAACAACAACATCCGGAGATTGGAACAGATCAACAGTTTGAAACCTGGATGGCTGGGAAAATTCAAGAACTGAGAGCACAACGTATGGCATCTCCTAATAATACAACCGAGATCATTACCATTCCCGTTGTCATTCACATTATTCACAATGGAGAGCCCATAGGTACTGCTCCCAATATTACCGATGCACAAGCCATGTCGCAGATTACGGTAATGAACGAAGATTACCGCCGTTTAATGGGATCCAGAGGTTATAATACGCATCCTGACGGCGCTGATGTAGAAGTAGAATTTTGTCTGGCATCTACAGATCCGGATGGAAATCCTACCAATGGTATTGATAGACAGAATTTGGGACAGAGTTCTTGGAGTACTACAGCGATTAATAGTACGGTAAAACCCAACACGATATGGGACCCAACAAAATATATGAACATGTGGACGGTCAATTTTAGTGATACCACTTTGTTAGGCTATGCACAGTTCCCAAATAACTCCGGTTTGCCGGGGCTCAATGCCAATAATGGTGGGGCTAGTACCGATGGTGTGGTTGCCAATTACAACGCATTTGGTTCTATGGACCATGATGATGGAACATTCCTTATGAATGCCACTTATCGTTATGGAAGAACTATGACACATGAGGTAGGTCACTTTTTAGGTTTAAGACATACTTGGGGAGATGGAGATTGCTCTGTCGATGATTACTGCAACGATACACCAGTAACCGGAGCAGCAAATTATGGTTGTCCTACCGGTACCGATTCATGTGCGGGAGGCGGTGTTGATATGATAGAAAATTATATGGATTATACCGATGATGAATGTATGAACATCTTTACGCAAGATCAAAAAGACAGGATCTTAGTTGTACTACAGAATTCACCTAGAAGGGTTGAGTTGACCACTTCTACGGTTTGTTCCGGATTTAATATGGATTTGGATGAAGACCCATCCGGTAGTTGTGCTCCATCAGATGGTACGGTTAACTTTACCTATAATCCTATAGGTGGATTTAGTGAAACGGTTACTTTCTCTGCCTCTGGTAATCCTTCCGGAACAAATGTAAGCTTTAATCCGGCTACGGCTTCTAGTCAAACAGCTGTTCAAATGACTATATCCGGAATTACATCGGCGATGCAAGGAACTTATACAATTACTATTACCGGTACCGGTGCAACACTTACGAATCAAGTGGATGCCACCTTTAAAGTATTTACTTCCGGTGCCAATGTGGTGACTTTACAGAATCCTACAGATACGCAAACCGATGTACCACTTGCACCAACATTTACTTGGACACAAGATGCCAATGCGCTTAACTATCATATCCAAGTAGCAACAGATAATACTTTTACAAATCCGGTGGTAGATGAAACCGTATCGACCAATTCATTTACAGTTCCGGTAGCATTGGCTCCTTCTACGCAACATTATTGGAGAGTACGTTCATCTAATCCTTGTGGAAATGCTGCTTATTCTTCGGTATTTAGCTTTACCACTTCCAATCCTGATTATTGTAGCTCTACCTATACAGAAGCAGGTAGTGAATATATTTTGAATGTCACATTTGGTGATATCAATAACGATTCAGGTGATGAAAATGCGGATGGATATGAAGATTATACCGGTATAAGTACTGATTTGGATGCCGGATCGACCTATACACTTTCGGTTACAATTAATACTGAGGGTGACTACTTAGACCATTGTTTTGCTTTTATAGATTGGAATAAAGACTATGTGTTTGATACTGCGACAGAGCGTATTGATCTAGGAAATATTTCCAATGTAACAGCCGGGGTATTAAGTGCAGATGTCACTGTTCCTGAAACAGCAGCCTCAGGAAACACTACTATGAGAGTATTGATAGAATATGAAGATGCAACAGATGGAGTTGGTCAAGGTGCCTGTGATGCAGACCATCTTACAGAATGGGGAGAAACTGAAGATTACAGCCTGAATATTATCAACAATACCACGGGCGTTGCTGAAAATACGTTCAATGTGTTCAATCTATTTCCCAATCCTTCTGACGGAGTCTTTAATTTACAATTGGAATCAGAAAACAATGATGCTGTACAAGTACAATTGTACGATGTAAGAGGTCGCTTATTGGATAGTAAACAATTGACCGAAACAGCATCATCTATTAACCTCAGATTAGATTATTCCGGTATTCATACGGGAATATACTTATTGAAAGTAACTAAAGGAAATCAAATAGGCGTACAACAGATTGTTATAAAATAATCTTGTAGCGATATATTTATAGAAGAGTAGGTCATAAGGCCTACTCTTTTTTTGTTACTTTTGTATCAATCAATTTGTTAACAATTAGTAAGATGAAATTAGTTAAAAAAATAGTGATAGTTATAGCCCTTATATTTATTGGATTTGCGATTTTTATAGCGACCAGACCCGGGCAATATGATGTTAAAAGAACACAGTTAATTAAAGCACCGGAGACAGTTGTATTTAATACGATCAATGATTATACAACTTGGCAGAAATGGGGACCTTGGCAACGGATAGATACTACTATTGTCGCTACATTCTCTGATAAAACATCCGGAGTAGGGGCCGGTTATTCTTGGACTAGCAAGAATGATGATTCGGGAAGTATCAAAACGGTGGCATTGGAAGCAGACAAATCCATAGATCAGAAAATAAGTTTTGATCATAGAAAACCATCCGATGTGTATTGGATCTTTAACAATACCGATACAGGAACAGAAGTAACTTGGGGAATGAAAGGGAATCTGGGATTTATGGGGAAACTCTATTTTATGATGATGGGTGGTGCCGATAAGGAACTTGGAAAAATGTTGGAAGATGGATTGAAAAACATCGATACGTATGTGCTGCAACAAATGGATAAATATGAAATAACCGATAATGGTCTGGTAGATTATGCCGGTGGTTTTTATATCTACGTCGCAACCGAATGTAGTTTTGATGAAATGGGGGCTCAAATGGATCAACTCTTACCAAAAGTATTGATATATGCCATTCAAAAAGGCTATCCACGTGCCGGATCTCCTTTTACTTTGTATCAAAAATATGATGAAAAAAATAAACGCGTGGCTTTTGCTTCCTGTATTCCTGTTAAAGAACGGGTCAATCCGGATGATGACAGCATTGCATTGGCTTATATGGAACCGGCAAAATATTATAAAACTACCCTAAAAGGAGCTTATAAATATTCGGAAAAAGCCTGGAAAAAAGCTTTTGAATTTGCTGAAAAAGCCGGAGTTTCTATTGCGGAAAACGGAATGCCGTTTGAAGTATATACCAAGGGACATACCGACTCTCCTAATCCTGCTGATTGGGAGACAGAGATTTATCTACCGGTTGAATAACCGGTTTGTCAATTTTTCCAAACAGCTTGTTTTTCCAATCTTTCCATTGGTATTTTTTAGATAAAATATAAATTAAGATAGGATAAATCACAAAAACAGGCACATACATTTCCAATCCTAAATTAGGCTCGGAAATATCTATAAATAAAGCGTCTGTTTGAAACACAGTCCAGTTGGTCGTGACAAAAATGGCGGCTACAATATTGTTGGCGGCATGCATCCCCAACGAAAGTTCTAGTCCTTCATCCATCAAAGTAGTTATTCCAAAAAGAAAACCGGTGCCGATATAGTAAATCATTACAATAAAACCCAGTTTTTCAATCTCCGGATTAAACGAGTGCAATAAACCGAATAAGATGGAGGTAAAAAGCAAGGGAACCCATCGGTTGTGAAACAAGCTTCCTATACTTTGCATCAAATAGCCTCTAAAGAATAGTTCTTCAAATCCGGTTTGAATGGGTAGCAAGAGGAAAGAAATAAGTACTAAGACACTAAAAGGAACAAAATCAAAATTCCAAACATAGTTTTCAGGATGCAGTAAGTAGTCTAAAGCCAAAAGGCTTAAGGAAAACAAAAACCAAATTCCAAAAGAAAAAAAACTACGTTTCCAATCCAATTTTTTTCTGGAAGTGAGCAAACTTTTAAAATCTCTTTTATAAAACCATCGAACGCTTCCTTTTAAAAATAATAAGCC
>CAYNFJ010000029.1:11725-20121 GCA_964396505.1 uncultured Polaribacter sp.
CTAAGGGACTGTTGAAATTGTTAGTAAACAGACTACCGGTTCCCAGACCTTGTGGAATTTCCGGTTGTAGCTGATAGGTGTATTGGGCGATGGCATTGAGTCCTATGTTGCTTTCCAAAGCCGAGGTAATCCACCATCCTATGCCGTGTTTTTCTACAAGAGAAATCCATTGGCTACTCGCTTTAAAACCACCTATTAAGCTGGGTTTAAGAATGATATATTGGGGTTTTATATATTCTAATAAGCGCTGTTTGTCAGTATTTATCCCGATTAATTCTTCGTCCAGTGCAATGGGTAAGGGTGTTTTACGGCAGAGTTCTTTCATTTGTTCCCATTGTCCTGCTCGTATGGGTTGTTCTATGGAATGGATTTCCAATACTGCTAATCGTTCTAGTTTTTCCAACGCATTTTCAGGAGTAAAAGCGCCATTGGCATCTACGCGTAATTCAATTTCGTCAGATGAAAATTCATTTCGGATGTTGCGTAATAAATCCAATTCGGTGTCAAAATCAATCGCTCCGATTTTTAGCTTGATAGTTGTAAATCCGGATTGTAGTTTTTCTTTAATTTGCTGTTGCATAAAAGACGGGCTTCCCATCCAAATCAAACCATTGATAGTGATGCTATCTATTCCTTCTGTAAAACGAGAAGGAAATAATTCAAACGGATCTTTTTTACGTATCGATATAAAGGCTTGTTCCAGCCCAAAGACGATAGAAGGAAATTCTTGTAATTGTGCCACTAATTCATCCAATCCTAAGTTAATATGACGACAAACCCATGCTAATCGTGATTCATAATCCGGTACATCATCGTAGCTTAATCCCTTAAATAATCCACATTCTCCAATTCCTGTTTTATCGTCTTGTGTCAAGATAATAAAATAGGTCTCTTTGGTATGCAAAACTCCCCGGGAAGTCCCTCCGGGTTTCTTAAATTGAAGCGTGTATTTTTGGTAAGAGGCTTGCATAAAATAGCTGTGAATTATTGGAACAAATGTAGTACTTTTGTACGACAATTAACCGCCCGCGTAGTTCAACGGATAGAACAAAAGTTTCCTAAACTTTAGATCTAGGTTCGATTCCTAGCGTGGGTACTTTTTTAAAAGTGATGAAACTGAGTAAATCCAATAAAATTAGAATATTCATTTGGTTGTTAATGCTAGGAGGGGGGCTTGCCTTAGGCTTATATTTGGACAGGCTGTTTTTTAGAAATTTCTTATTTAATCTGTGGTTTCATATAGCGAGTTTTATCTTGGGTTTTGTAGTGCTGAAAGTGGTCTTACGCATCTCGAAAAATACGGGCAGATACTTAGCGGCCAAAGGAAGAGAAGGAGCTATTCCTCGTTTGCAGACTAATAAATTAGTAACGGATGGTATTTATGCTTGTATGCGGCATCCGATGCATTTCGGTCTATTGTTTTTTCCTATTTCCATCGCTTTATTAGCCGGTAGTATTTCCTTTATACTGTTTATCGCTCCTTTGGAAATGGTTTTTATGATTCTGATGATTTTCTTGGTAGAAGAGAAGGAGGCTATCCAAAAATTTGGAGATGCCTATCGTATTTATCAAAAAAACACTCCTTTCTTTAGTGTTAAAAAGGAGTGTTTGAAAAAGTTGTTACAAAAAAGATAGATTTTTGTTACAGTTTTAAGGAATCACCAATAGGTAACAGGTTCAACTCCATCCGTTTTTTAGCAAACCTGCCGATTGCTTTTATTTGATCTATTTTGATATAGCCAAAGGTATCGTAATGGTATCCCAATATTTTTTTACATTCCAAAAAGTCAGCGGCTTTAATGGCGCTTTTGATTCCCATTGTAAAATTATCACCGATAGGTAATACCGCCAAATCCAATCCTCCAATGATTTTTGGGATTAATTTCATATCATAAGTAAGTGCGGTATCTCCGGCAATATAGATTTTATGATGGGCTGTTTCCAATACAAATCCACAAGGATTTCCACCGTAACTACCATCTGGAAAAGAGCTGGAATGCAAAGCATTGACCATATGAACTTTTCCAAATTCAAATTGCCAAGTTCCACCGATATTCATCGGGTGTCCTTCAATATTTTTCTTTTCAAAATGAGTGACTATCTCAAAATTAGAAATAACTTTGGCATGGGTGCGTTTGGCAATGCGTTCCACATCTAAAATATGGTCACCATGTGCATGCGTTACTAAGATGTAATCGGCCTCCAATTTATCAATATCAATATTTTTTGCCAATTCATTTTCAGAAATATAAGGATCCACAATAATTGTTTTTCCATGTGCTTCAATGCTTAATGAAGCGTGTCCCAGGTAGGTTATTTTCATCGGTATACTTTTTAAAGGTTATTAATTGGATTTAATGCTTCCTGTAAAGTTACAAAATTTGTCCCAAACCAAAAAGAATTGAAAAGAAAAATGTGCTCAACGCTAAAATTTTTAACTCGGGGTCTAATCTTACCGGTTTTTTATTTTTTAAAACACGTATTAATTGTCGTACCATTGGAATATAAGAGAGGACAAATAGAAACTGCCAAGGTGAGTGGTAATGGTAATTGACAAAGAACAAGGCAAAAATAAAAGAAAAGCCTATGAGGTAATAGTAATATTTTTTGGATTTAATAATTCCCAATTTGACAGCCATGGTGTTTTTACCTGCTTTGATATCCGATTCCCGATCGCGCATATTATTCAGGTGTAAAACACCTACACTGAGCAAACCGACAGATAATGCGGGCAAGAATATAGTCCAATCCAATTGTTTAGCAAAAAGGAAATAGGTGCCTGCCACACTCAGCAGTCCAAAAAATAACAATACAAACAAATCGCCCAATCCGGAATAGCCATATGCATTTTTTCCAACAGTATATTTGATTGCAGCAACAATACTGACTATTCCCAATATAAAAAATAAAAGTGTATATACCGGATTTTGGTATCCAAAGGCGGTAAAAATTAATGCTAAAGCTATCAGCAATGTAATTATACTACTGATAATAATGGTTTGTTTGAGGTTTTTTCTAGTCATAGCACCGCTTTGTAAAGCACGTAGCGGACCGATCCTGTATTGGTTGTCTGTGCCTTTTACACCATCGCCATAATCATTGGCAAAATTGGATATAACTTGAAATCCAATAGTTGTCAAAAGAGCTAAGACTACAATTTTCCAGTTGGAATATCCATTGGAATATGCTAAAAAACTACCGACAATAATTCCGGAAACGGATAGGGGTAAGGTTCGTAACCGGGCTGCTTGGACATAAGTCTTGAATGCTGTCATAGTTTAGTTGGTAGTTAGAATTTATTGGAAAAAGAATCTCAATTTTCAAAAACAAATTATAAATCTTTGGCAATCAGTTCGGCAATATCCAATACTTCTATACGGTCTTCTTTGTTTTCTCCTTTGATACCGTCTGTGAGCATCGTATTACAAAAAGCACAGGCCGTTGCGATAACTTGAGGTTTGAGTGCCACTAATTCACCGGTTCGTTTTTCAAAAACTTCCATCGTACCTTTTTCGGCATCTTTGAACATCTGAGCTCCACCGGCACCACAACAGGTTGATTTGCTTCGGCTGTTTTCTGCTTCTACCAAATCGCCATCCAATTGTTTTAGCAATATACGAGGCGCTTCATAGATATCATTTGCTCTACCCAAATAGCACGGATCGTGGTACGAAATACGTTTCCCCTGATAACTACCACCTTCAATGCTTAATTTCCCTTCTTCTATCAGTTTGTTAATGAGTTGTGTATGATGAATTACTTCATAATTTCCACCCAATTGTGGATATTCATTACCAATGGTATTCATACAATGTGGACAGGTAGTTACAATTTTTTTAACTTCATACGCGTTGAGAATTTCTATATTAGTCAATGCTTGCATTTGAAACAACATCTCATTTCCTGCTCTTTTTGCCGGATCACCTGTACAGCTCTCTTCACTTCCTAATACGGCAAAATTGACCTGCGCTTTGTTGAGAATTTTCACAAAAGCGCGTGTTATTTTTTTAGCTCTGTCATCATAACTTCCGGCACATCCTACCCAGAATAAAATATCCGGTTTCTTACCTTGTGCGGCTAATTCTGCCATTGTGGGAACATTCATATCTTTTTGTATTTAATAGTCAATAATTAATAGTAAAATTACTCGTCTTTCCAATTGAGTCTGTCCTGTTGGTTGTATTGCCAAGGAGCTCCATTATTTTCAATATTGGTCATCATCATATTCAATTCTGTAGGAGCTGCCGATTGTTCCATTACCAAATATCTTCTCATATCAATAATAATGGATACCGGGTCTATCAAGACCGGACATTCTTGCACACATGCATTGCAGGTGGTGCAGGCCCATAGCTCTTCGGGAGTAATATAATCGTTCAGTAACTGTTTGCCATCTTCTTTGAAAGTACCGTTTTTGTCAATATTTTTACCTACTTCTTCCAATCTGTCGCGGGTTTTCATCATAATGGCTCTAGGGGACAGTTCCTTGCCGGTTTGATTGGCAGGACACACAGAAGTACAACGCCCGCATTCTGTACAGGTGTAAGCATTCATCAATTGTACCCAGTTCAAATCCAGCACATCACTGGCGCCAAATTTATCCGGTACATCCGATGCGTCTTCTTCTTCTGGCATCGCAAAGGGATCTACATTGGGATCCAACATCATTTTTACCTCATTTGTAACCGATTCCAGATTATCCAATTGCCCTTTGGGATTTAAATCGGCGTAATAGGTATTGGGAAAAGCCGATAGAATATGAAAATGCTTGGAGTAATACAGGTAATTTAAGAAAATAAAGATTCCGATAATGTGTAACCACCATGCGATTCGTTCTATTAGTTCTAGTGTCTCCGGATTATGAGGTAACAGTGGAGCGATAAAATGACTGATGGGAAAACTACCGGCTTTGATATAATGCCCGTATGCAAGTGTTTGAAGATTGGCATCGGCGGCATTCATCAATAAAAACAGGCTCATCAATACCATTTCAAAATACAAGATATACAAGGCGTCATTCTTAGGCCAACGGGTCATTTCTTTGTTCCAAAATCGAGGAATACGGATAATGACTCTTCGAATCCAAAAAATAATGACAGACAACAATACTAGAAAAGCAAGGATTTCAAAGGATCCAATCAAAAAATCATAGAGTCCTCCGGCAAATGAAAATACACGATGTGTTCCAAAAAGCCCATCGATGATAATCTCCAGAACTTCAATATTTATAATGATAAATCCGGCATATACGATGATGTGTAATATTCCCGGAAACGGACGCCGCACCATCTTGCCTTGTCCTAGAGCAACACGCGCCATCATTTTCCATCTTTCTGCTTTGTGATCACTCCGGTCTAGAGGTTTCCCTAATTTGATATTTCTAATAATTTTCTTTACATTCTTGACAAAAAAAGCAATGCCGACAATCAGTAGTATCGCGAAAAGAATATTTGGTAAGTAATGCATATCAATGGCGGTTTATATCTAAACCACAAATGTAAGAAAAATGAAACCAATCCTATTATGATAAAAGTTAGATTCTCAAAAAAATCTAAAAGATTTCTTGGGTTTTATACTTCCGGTTTTGCTTAAGTGATGATTTAATAAATTCAATTCACTGAATTTATTTATCTTCTTCGGGTTTGACATACCCTGTTTTATCTTTTTTCCCAAATAAAGAGAAATGGACAAAACGTTTGGGGTGTTCTTTCATTTCACGTAGTAATTCTTCCAATTCTTTAGAGGCATTGGTCAGATTATCATACATTTTTTCATCTTTTAGCAATTTGCCCATACTTCCCTTCCCTTGATCCAGACCGGCTACTATTTTATTGATATTTTTAATAGTGGTTTTGAGCTCTTGCATCGTGTCACCTAAGTTTGCTTTTTTAAGTTCTGTATTCAATGAATCGCTCAAGTTGGTAAAACTGGCGGTCAGTTTTTCGGCATTGCTCAAGGTATTGTTTATAGAGGTGTTGTTTTTTGCCAATAGATTATTTATGTTATTGGTCATGACCTTAAAGTTGGTCATCGTTTGATTCAACTGAATCACGCTGGCTTTAAGATGATTACGAGTGGGAGTATCCAGTACATCGTTTAAACCGACTAACAGCGAATCGGCAGAGACAATCATCCGTTCTATTTTAGCTTGTAGCGGGTTCAGTTTTTCGGTAACAGATGAAAATAAATCGGTTTCTACTTCTCCTTGAAAAAAATCACCGGATTGGGCTTTTTCGCCTTCAAAAGAAGGAATGATAGCAAGTGCTTTGCCACCCATAAGTCCATCGCTGTAAAATTTGACAATAGATTTTTTTGATAAAGCCACATCTTGTTCTACACTGAAAGAAACGACTACTTCCAATTTTCCATTGTGATCCGGACTGGTAATCAGCTTGGTTTCTTGCACTTTACCCACTTGAACACCGTTTAAGGTTACCTTGCTAGCCGTGTTGAGCCCTTGAATGTTATCAAATTTTGTCTTGTAAACAGGTACATTTCCTTCAAATAGATTTTTCCCTTTCATAAAGTTATAGCCCCAAATAAATAGGGCAATGGCGCTTATGGCTACAATTCCGGTTTTAAGTTCTCTAGTTAGTTTCAATTCTTCAATTTTAAAAATTATTAAAAAGCAGGTTTTATAAACTTTTTAAAAAGCAATATTACAGTATTTTTTGGAAAGAAATTCTATTTGCGCTTAGATTTTAACAATTGAGATACTGAGATTCGCTCGGTTCCTTTAAAAGCGACAATAAAAGCCGATTTATAGCCTTTTTCGACAGCTTTTTCTTTATATTTTTTAATGGCGTTGTAATCCGGTGTTTTTCCCAAATAGTATTTGTAATACGTACCAACCTTTACCCTTTCGACTTCTTTAAACCCTTTAAAATTAAAAGGTTTTGTACTAACTTTGTTAGAGCTTGAGGCGATTTGGACTTTAAAAATAACTCCTTTAAAAATCTGTTTTTCATTGTTTTTTGAAGTATTTACAAGGGGTGTTTCCACGGTATTTTTTTCCAACTCTTTTTTGTATTCTTTAATGGCATGGGCTATGGAAGCGGCAATTTTCTGTTGTCCGCTGCTCTTTCTTAGAAAATCCTCTTCGGATTTGTTGCTCAAAAAACCAATTTCTATTAAAACCGAAGGCATATAGGTCTGATGTAGTACCACAAACCCGGCTTGTTTTACCCCGCGCGCACGTCTTTTTCCTACATCGGAAAAGCTTTTTTCAACAATTTTAGCCAAACGTATGCTCTGGTCTAGATAATCTTCCTGCATAAGGGTTAAACTGATGATAGAAGCAGGAGAATGTGGATCATAAGAGTAGTGTTTTTCGTAATCTTTTTCCAATAGAATTACGTCATTTTCCCGTTTGGCTACCGCTAGATTGGTAGCGTTACGATGTACTCCTAACACATAAGTTTCTGTGCCATCGGCTTTAAAACTTGCCGCATTGGCATGAATCGAGACAAATAAGTCGGCATGCGCCTTATTGGCAATAGCGCCTCGCTTGTTCAGTTCAATAAATACATCCGTTTTACGGGTGTAAATTACTTTGATGCCGGGTATTTGTTTTTTGAGTAGTTTTCCTAATTTTAAGGCTACCGCCAGTACAATATCTTTTTCATTTTTATCTTTGTAACGTTTGGTGCCGGTTGTTCCGGTGTCTTTACCACCGTGTCCCGGGTCAATTACCACCGTAAAGGGCTTATCTTGTGCAAACAACGGATTGGAATTCCCAAATCCAAGACTGAAGATAGCAAATAGTAAAAAGAGTTTGTATAAATACATCGTATTTTTAGGATTTTGTTGTGAGATTACCCACATTTTTTAGTTATTTTTGACCCATTATTTTAGGTTGTTACAAATATCAAGCCAATTGAAATCAGTAGCATTAAAAATAAATTGGATAAAGCGAATTTACCACAATTTCTAATAGAATCAAGACAAATAATTAATAGTAATTCACAAGCCTTTGTTAATAAAAAAGTATCATATTATCCTTGTTTTTTTACTTATTAATACCGGTTTTGTTTCTTTATTTGCACAAGATTTGGATAGTTTGAAAATCGTCAAACAACTGGATTTTTCCAGAGATTCAATCCGAAAATTAAAAAAAAACACCTCCTTACCTCATACAGCAGTACTCCCGGATAAAGAATTGGTGAAAAAAGATACGATTAGGTTGGATAGCATTCCGATAAAAAAACCCAAAGAAGCATTGGCAGACATTATAGAGCATAGTGCCGATGATTCGATTCAAATTAATTTGTTAAAAGACCGGACTACACTTTACAATAATGCGAAGCTACATTATCAAGATGTCGATTTACAGGCCGGAGTTATCGTAATAGATTATAAAAAGAATCTCATTTTTGCCAAAGGAATCAAAGACAGTA
>CAYNFJ010000030.1:0-3845 GCA_964396505.1 uncultured Polaribacter sp.
TATTACAATCCATCGTTTAATGAGATTGTATTTCCTGCGGCCATTCTTCAGCCACCGTTTTATGATTATAAAGCCGATGAAGCGGTTAATTACGGAGGTATGGGTGCCGTGATAGGCCATGAAATATCCCACGGTTTTGATGATCAAGGAGCCAAATTTAATGCAGCTGGAAATTTTGAAAATTGGTGGAGCAAAGCTGATTTTGATGCGTTTAATATACTTGGAAAAAAATTGGCAGATCAATTTTCTGCCATTGAAGTATTACCCGGTGTATTTGTAAATGGTGAATTTACCTTAGGTGAAAATATCGGTGATTTAGGTGGAACCAATGCCGCTTTCACAGCTTTGCAATTGTACTATAAAGACCATAAAAAACCCGGAAAAATACAAGGTTTTACACCCGAACAACGTTTTTTTATGTCTTGGGCTACAATCTGGCGTACCAAATCCCGAGATAAAGCCTTAAAAAAACAAATAAAAACCGATCCCCATGCACCGGGACAGGTACGCGCTACACAACCCTTAAAAAATATTGATGTTTTTTATCACGTTTTCAATATAAATGAGGGAGATAAGATGTATTTAAAACCGGAAGATCGGGTTAAAATATGGTAGGTTTTATTTCCAAGGAAACTTAAAATAGCCGGTTAGCTCTTTTTGCTGTGCTTTTTCCGGATTGTAATGGAGTAATGGCCCCAAGCGTTTTAGAATTTTCTTTTCGGTTTGAATTCCTGTTTTTTTGTTGACCAATATTCCGTGAGAAAAATACAATACACTGGGAACACCCAGTATTTTATAAGTTCTGGCAATATCCAGATTAAACTGTGCATTGAGTTTATAGAAATGATACTGTTCTGAGTTATTTTGGGCGGTTTGTTCAAAAATAGGATGAAAACGTTTACAATTAGGACAGGTATCGGTATACACTTCTACTGCTACCGGCTTGTCGCTATCCAATACTTTTTCTTTAAAATTTTTTGTGGTAATTTCCATAAAAATTAGGCTTTTAATTGTTTTAAAAAAGAGATTAAGGCGTTCCAATAAGCTTGATGATTTTCATTGTTTTTCCATAGCGCTTTTGATCCGTGTTTTCCTTTTTTCTGTGGTATAAAATAAACTTTTTCAGAGGGGATTGAATTGTAGATTTCCTGCCAATACTGTTGTTCATCTTTACGTGAAGTAATAAAAACAGGACAAGCTAAATTTTTTGCAAAGTATGCGATAGTATGACCTTGTACTGAAAAATAGTTTCCGGGCGAAAAACTAATTATCCCACGGATATATTTTTGGTACTTACTTCCCAGATAAAAGACGAATGCAGATGAATAGGAACTGCCCCAAATAATCAGTTTAGAATTTGGAAATTCTTTCTTAGCATAGATTAAGGCTGCTTCTAAGTCCGGTAAGGCATCCAGATATTCTGTTCCCAATCTTTTTTTAACTGCTGCTTGATGTGTTTGATTGATGATTCCATTTACTACATTTCCTGAACGTTGGTCAATAGCCATGCAATTGAATCCTAATCGGTTGAGTTGCGGAGCTATTTCGATATATTCTCCACGACTATATCTCGCCTGATGGTATAGAATTATAAGAGGAGCATCACGTTTGGAAATTCTATAAATAGCAGCCGTAACAGGGAGTGAGTCCAATGATAAAAATTGAACCGTCTTCAGGCTGGTTTTTTCTTCCTTATCTTGTGAAAAACCGGTAAATGTTAAAATTCCAAAAAGTAATAGTAGTAGTTGTTTCATTCAGATGTGCTTTGTAATATCAGTCGTACAAATATCGTAAAACTTACCGGTAAAGCAATTATTTATAAAAAAGAACTGTTTGTCAAATTAAATGACAAACAGTTCCAATAGGTATTGATTATAAATCGATGCTATTTCATCAATTCATAACTACGGTTGATAAAGTCGGTCATTTCCTTACCGGTTAATAGATTTTGGGATAATTTGGCCAAATCCAAGGCTTGATTGATATATTTTGCTTTGTTCTTTTTGGCTTTCAATATCTTATCCATCAAAGGGCTGTTGGTGTTCACAATTAAATTGTAAGCGTCCGGCAAATTTCCCATACCCATCATACCGCCACCGGTTTGACTCATTTCTTTATAACGACGCATAAATTCCGGTTGTGTGATGATAAAAGGATTGTCATCAGAATCCAAGGCTTCCATTTGTACCGTATAGGTTTCTGTAGGAACCACTTCTTTGATGATATTTTCTAATTTTGTTTTTTCATCATCAGATAATTTTGAAATTTTAGGGTCCTCTTTTTTAATCAAATTGTCTATAAAATCGGCATCAACACGGGCAAATTTCATCTTTTCATTTTCTGTTTCCAGTTTTTGGATAAGATGTGAAACAATCGGAGAATCCAATAACAAGACTTCGTAACCTTTGCTTTTTGCCGTTTCTATATAACTGTGTTGCTTGTCTTTATCTGCAGCATAGAGTACGATGAGTTCCCCCTCTTTATCGGTTTGTAAGTCCTTGATTTTATCTTTTAATTCACTTAAGGTGTAATAGGTGTTATCGACTGTGGGATACAAGGCAAAATCTTGGGCTTTTTTAAAGAATTTTTCTTCGGAAAGCATGCCGTATTCAATGATAATCTTGATGTCTTCCCATTTTTTTTCAAAATCAGCACGGTCTTTTTTAAAGATAGATTTTAATTTATCGGCTACTTTCTTAGTTATATATCCGGATATTTTTTTGACTGCTGCATCCGATTGTAAATAACTTCTGGATACGTTAAGCGGAATATCGGGAGAATCAATCACACCGCGAAGCATTTGTAAGAAATCAGGTACAATCCCTTCTACATTATCAGTTACAAATACTTGATTTTGGTATAATTGAATGCGATCTTTTTGAATATCGATATTTCGAGTAATCTTGGGGAAATATAATATACCGGTTAAATGAAACGGATAATCTACATTGAGATGAATATGAAATAATGGTTCTTCAAACTGCATGGGATAGAGTTCTCTATAAAAGGCTTTATAATCTTCCTCTTTGAGTGCTGTAGGTTTTTTTGTCCACGCAGGATTGGGATTGTTGATGATATTATCTACTACAATTTTTTCTTCTTTTGCATCATCACCTTCCCCTAGGGTTTTGGTTTCTTCTCTCGTCCCGAATTTAATCGGAATAGGCATAAACCGATTGTATTTGGTCAGTAATTCCGTGATACGATTTTCTTCTAAAAATTCTTTAGAATCTTTATCAATATGTAAAATTACTTCAGTTCCCCGTTCTTTTTTATCACTTTTTTTAATGCTGTAGTTAGGGCTACCGTCACATTGCCAATGTACGGCTTGGCTACCTTCTTTATAGGATTTTGTGATAATTTCTACTTGGTCAGATACCATAAATGAAGAATAGAACCCTAATCCAAAATGTCCGATGATTCCACTGTCTTCTATTTTGTCTTTGTATTTTTCGACAAACTCTTCGGCACCGGAAAAAGCGATTTCATTGATGTATTTTTTGATTTCATCTTCGGTCATTCCAATACCTTGATCTATGATATGCAAGGTCTTTTTCTTCTTATCCACTTTGATTTCGATCATAGGGTTTCCGTATTCGCCTTTGGCTTCTCCTATGCTGAACAGATGTTTTAGTTTTAAGGTTGCATCGGTGGCATTGGATACCAATTCCCGTAAGAATATCTCGTGATCGGAGTATAAAAACTTTTTAATAATGGGAAAAATATTTTCCGTTGAAATATTAATAGTTCCTTTTGACATTTTTCTAAATATTTTAAATTAATATTTATTACAGCACATTCTAGTCAAAAAAAATACCAAAAAACAGAAAATGACAAGATGGCAG
>CAYNFJ010000030.1:3945-19620 GCA_964396505.1 uncultured Polaribacter sp.
GGATATAAAAGTAATAAACGGGTTTAAACATATTCGTTATAAAAACAGGATGTTTTCTGAAAATGAAATGCTTCAAAATAGTGCTATTTATTATAATAGTATGCAGCTAAGACGCTCTATACGTTTTTTTTCAAGCCAAAAGGTCAATCGGGCAATTATTGAAAATTGTATCAAAACGGCTGGAACAGCTCCTTCAGGTGCCAATAAACAACCTTGGACCTTTTGTGTGGTGCAAGATTCGGAAATAAAGCATAAAATACGAGTAGCGGCAGAAGAAGAAGAAAAAAAATCTTACGCAGATAGAATGAGTGATACTTGGCTCCATGATTTAGCACCGATGGCAACAGATGCTTCAAAACCATTTCTTGAAAAAGCGCCCTTTCTTATCATTGTATTTAAACAATTATTTACCTATGCTAATGATGGAAAAAAACATCAAAATTATTATGTAAATGAGTCTGTTGGTATTGCTGTAGGATTACTTATTTCTGCGATTCACAATGCCGGTTTGGTCACATTAACTCATACTCCCAGCCCGATGCGTTTTCTAGAGAAAATATTGGATAGACCGGATAATGAACGTGCCTATTTAGTATTACCGGTAGGTTATCCAGAAAATGAATGTTTTGTGCCGGATTTAAAAAGAAAAAATTTGAATGAAATTGCTGTTTTTTATTAATTGTGGTTGGTGAATTTTATTATTCACTGCATAATTTTTTTATTTTCCCTATCTTTGGAGTTTTTAAAATTAATATTTAATAAAAATAGATTTATAATAAACCATAATATCAAAATATATGTACCACTCTAAAATAACCGGAATGGGGTTTTATGTCCCTGATAATGTAGTAACTAATGATGATTTGTCTAAAATAATGGATACCAATGATGCTTGGATTCAAGAACGAACCGGTATTAAAGAAAGACGATGGATTAGAGAAGACGAAGAAGAAACTACCTCAGGAATGGGTGCAAAAGCTGCTAAAATAGCCATTGAACGTGCCGGATTGACTAAAGACGATATTGACTTTATCATTTTTGCTACCTTAAGTCCTGATCATTTTTTTCCGGGAGGAGGTGTGTTGGTTCAAGACTTATTGGATATGCCAAACGTAGGTGCTTTGGATGTTCGTAATCAATGTTCCGGATTTGTATATGCCACTTCTGTCGCTGACCAATTTATAAAAACGGGGATGTACAAAAATGTATTGGTTATAGGTGCAGAATTTCATTCAGCGGCCTTGGATAAAACAACTCGTGGTAGAGGAGTAGCTGTATTATTTGGTGACGGTGCGGGTGCTATGGTACTTTCCAGAAGTGAGGAATCCGGCAAGGGAATTCTTTCTACACATCTCCACTCACAAGGGAAATTTGCAGATGTGTTAACCGTCAAGTCTCCTAGTGTAAGACATTGGGTTCCCGCTATTATGAACGATAAAGACGATTTGTCTTATTTTCCTTATATGGATGGACAATTGGTATTTAAACACGCTATTGTTCGTTTTTCAGAAGCGATTAATGAAGGGCTGGAAGCTAATAATTTGACGAAAGATGACATTGATATGTTTATTCCACATCAGGCCAATTTACGAATTGCACAGTTTATCCAAAAACGTTTTGGATTATCAGATGATCGAGTATATAACAATATTATGAAATATGGTAATACAACTGCTGCATCTATTCCCATTGCCCTTTGTGAAGCTTGGGAAAAAGGGAAGATAAATGAAGGTGATCTAGTTGTGATCGCTGCTTTTGGTAGTGGTTTTACTTGGGGAAGTATTGTGATTCGTTGGTAATTTACTTGCTTAAAAGACAAGTTTCTCAAGACAATAACCAACAGATTTTATACAATGGATGTTTACCAGGAAGATACGGAATTTGATAAAGTGGTTTTTAGTAAAAAACCTCTTGACAAAGGAGAATATGAAAGTTGTACTTTTTCAAATTGCGATTTTTTAAATGCGGACTTATCTCATTTTATTTTTTCTGATTGTGTATTTATAAACTGCAATTTAAGTATGGTAAAACTAACCGATACAGCCTTGAGAAATGTACAATTCAAAGACTGTAAAATGTTAGGTTTAAACTTTGAAAATTGCAATGAATTTGGGTTTGAAATTGCATTTGATAACTGTGTGTTGAACCATTGTGTTTTTTATAAAATACAATTAAGAAACACGATTTTTAAGAATTCGCAATTACACGAAACCGATTTTGCCGATTGTGATTTAACTAATTCCATTTTTGATAATTGCGATCTATCAAGAGCCACTTTTCAAAACACTATATTGGAGAAAGTCGATTTTAAAACCGCCTATAATTTTGAAATTGATCCGGAAATGAACCGAATCAATAAAGCAAAATTTTCTTTGGATACTATTCCGGGACTTTTGTCCAAATATGATATTAATATTGAATAATATATGGAGTTTCCGGAAATGTAAATTTATTTTGCGACCAAAACATATTTTTTTAGTATCATTTATAGGCTTATTATTTTCTTCCCTAAAAAATAAAGTCATTCACTTATAAAAATTGGGTATTCACTAAAAAGCATTTATTGAAAATGCTTCCATCACTTACTTTTGCCTTGTATAATCCTAAAAATAATTACAATGCAAAAAATTATCTTTTTTTTAATGACCCTTTTTACGCTGACATTTACTACTTCTGCACAGCAAGGACTCAATTACAAGGCTATTATCTATGATGGTGGTGCTGTTTTGACCAATCAATCTATTACTGTACAATTTACTATTTTAGAAAATGGAACCAATGCTGTGTATGATGAAACACATACTACTACAACAGATTCTAATGGAATAATAGTTTTGAATATAGGAGAAGGAACCTCAGGAAATGGTGACTTTGATTTGTTAAATTGGTCCAATAATCTTTTTTTACAAGTTGAAATAGACAAAGGGAATGGCTATCAAGACTTTGGTACTACAGCTTTTAAGTATGTACCTTATGCCAAATGGGCAGATCAAGCGGCCAATGTCCCAACACAGGTGAGTGAATTGGCCAATGATTCGGGCTATTTAACCACAGAAATCGACGGTTCTACGACCAACGAACTACAAACCATTTCTAAAACAGGAAATACCGTTACTCTATCCAACGGTGGTGGTTCTTTTACCGATGCAGATACTGATACACATTTAACAGAAACCGAAGTGGATAACTTTGTGTCCAATAATGGCTATTTAACTAGTGAAACGGACGGTTCTACGACCAATGAACTACAGACCATTTCTAAAACAGGAAATACCGTTACTCTATCCAACGGTGGTGGTTCTTTTACCGATGCAGATACTGATACACATTTAACAGAAACCGAAGTGGATAACTTTGTAGCAAACAACGGCTATTTAACCATAGAAGTTGACGGTTCAACGACCAACGAATTACAAACACTCTCTATTTCAGGAGATCAATTGAGTATTTCAGATGGAAATACAATTACTTTGCCTGCTTCAGGTAATTCAGATGTAGATTTCTTAGAAGTAGGAACCGGAACAGCACCTAATAACATATTGGATAATATCTATCATACAGGTAATATCTCATTAGGACATACGGCAACACCTACTGCCAAATTGGATATAAAAAACACAGGAAGTGCAACCGCTGCTAATGCAAATACCGGTTTATATATTAAAAATGACAACGCTAGTGCCACCGATAAGATAGGTATTAAAACGATATTGGAATCCGGTAGTACCGCAAAAGTATATGGAGCAAAACATGCCCTTATTGACACCGGAGACGGAAATATTTATGGAAATTACGCTGATATAGGTGGTTTTAATGGTAATGGCGATCACTATGGAAATTACAATTCAATACACGGTGACGGTAACGGAAATTGGTATGGTAATTATCAGTCGATAAGCTCCGGGACTGTTACAGGAACACATACAGGTTCTAAGGTTTCTATATATACATACGGATTAGGAGAGCAAATAGGATACGATGTTTCTATTAATACCTTACACGCCTCAAATAACAGTCAGATAACGGGACTTAAGACGCATATTACCGGAGAGGCTACAGGAGATAAATTTGGAGTGCAAAACCTATTAGAGGGTGCTGCCGATGGAAATCTTTTTGGTGTGGAAAATACTATTTCTAATACGAGTGATTATCCGCATTATGGAACAATTAACAGAATGCTAGGAAGCGGTTCAGGAAATCATTTTGCAACTTCTAATATTATTACGGGTGATGGAACAGGTATTCAATATGGTGTGAGAAATTACAACAGTAATACAGGTAACAATACCCATTACGGTGTCTATTCAAAATTAAACGGAAGCGGTAGTGGTCAACATATTGCAACACACAACCTTTTGCAAGGTGCAGGAACTGGAGTACAAATAGGTGTAAATACTGAAGTAAGTAATACCTCAAACGGAACTCATTACGGTATTAGAAACACTTTAAATGGCAGTGGCACCGGTGAACATTATGGTTCGCATGCTCTATTAAGTGGAACAGGAACGGGAGCACAAACAGGAGCCTTTTATGAAATATCCAATACAGGAGGTGGTACGCATACCGGAGTAAAAACACTTCTTACAGGTTCTGGAACTTATACACAAACCGGATTTCAAACCGAAATAAGCAATACAGGAGATAGTTATCAAAGTGGTGTAGTAAGTATTGTTGATAATACAGGAAATGGCGTGCATAGTGGTGTTTCTACTAGGTTGAGCGGTACGGGAACAGGAACGCAATATGGAAACAAAGTAAAAGTAAACAATAGTGGTTCCGGTATTCATTACGGAAATTATATTGAATTATCGGGTGGAACAAATAGTAAGTTCGGTCAAAAAACAATTATTAATTCAACAGATACCAATAACCACACAGATTACGGAAACTACATACAAATGTCCGGTTCGGGAACTGGTGATAAATATGGAGAAAAGATAGTAATGACTAATACCAATCACCAAAAACACTATGGTAATTATGTAGATATTACCAATTCCGGATTAGGCTATCATTATGGTTATTATGCAAAATTAGGTGGCAATGCCAATGGAAATAAATATGGTGTGTATGCAGAAATGAATTCAAATGCTTCGGGTCCTTTGTACGCTGTTTATGGAAAATCTACACGAACAACTGGGACATCGTATGCAGGGTATTTTGAAGGAAATGTAAAAGTGACTAAAAAAATACAAGCACCCGTATCCGGAACTGCTGATATGAAAGCATATATGTATGGGCAAGTAAATGCTGATGGTACAATAGTTACAAGTGCTTCTTCTGACGGATTTACAGTTAATAAAACAGGAACAGGAAAATATGATATTGTTTTTGATACTCCTGTAAGTAGTGCAACTTCCTACACGGTTATTTGTAATATAATTGATGATTATACAGGATTTGTTACTCCAAGACAGAGATACACCAATAAAGTATATATAGAAGTGTCAAATAGCAATGCAACTTATAAAAATAGAAATTTCACTTTTGTAATTTATAAAAGATAATACATTATGAAAAAAACAATTTTGACATTTTACATTTCCCTAATCGTGCAGTTGGGCTTTGCCCAACTCACGATTGAAAAAAGTAGTATTGACAGTGGAGGAGGGGTAACCCAAATAGGTGATGCTATGATTGTATCAACAATCGGTGAAGTAGCAATACAGGAAAATACGAATGCTACCATACATATTTCTGAAGGTTTTTTATCACCACAAATGGTGCAAACTTTGGATCTGAATACATTTGATTTACTTAAGAATATTCAGGTATATCCCAATCCCACAGTAGATTTTGTCACGCTTACTTGTACAAATACTTCTTCTTTTACGCTGCGTCTTGTCGATTGGAATGGAAGGGTTCTATTAGATAAAAAGTTTGAAGGCAAATCAACTCAAGTCAATTTGTCTGACTATGCTAATGCTACTTATATGTTAGTCCTTACAGATACTAAAAATAAGCGTTATACCGGTTTTAAAATCATAAAAAAATAGATTACACGGCTTTTTCTGACGATAAAAAACATGAATCATATTTTATCATAACTTTGTAAAAGGTCTGTTCAAATTTTGATTGAATCAACAAAATGAATTATTCTAAACATGTTGACAAATTTTTTTATACTTTAGACTTGGCTAATATTAAATAACAATCCTATGAAAACTTTACCATTTATTGCATTGCTTTTTCCCTTTGTCCTTTTTTCACAACAATTAGACAGCTTGTCTTTAAAGAATCTTTCTTTTTCAACAAATTCAAAAACAGGTGTAAGCCAAAACGGAGTAGGTATAACTTGTAAGCAAGTTTTTATAAAAGTAAATGGAATACTTCATACCACAAATACCGTATATTACAACGATAAAATAGAATTTACCTTTGATAATATCAAGGGATTTGTGAAAAAAGATGGTAAAGTATTTCCTAAAATGGCATTAAAAATCATAAATAAGAACAAAGATGTTGTTTTCTCGAACCCAAAACTATTAGATGGTTTGCAAGGAACTGATTTAGATCCATTACAGTTATTTGCACATTTTAAAGCGGACTTAGATTATAATATTGATAATGAATATACGGCAATATTCAAAATATCGGATGCAAATGGTAACGGATTTTATAATTATAAATATACCTTTAAAGTGATTACAAATAACTTTTTGAATATCACAATGTCTGATAATGTAAAGGTTGATAAGGTGTTTATTTGGAATAAAACCAAAAATGAAATGGCAAAAGAAGCCACTTTAAATTTGAGTGATGTGTATATCATCGTATTTGAAAATATTTCAGGTTTGAATGAAAAGGAATCAAACGTGTACCCTATTTTTTCAATCCGTATTGATAATTACAAAGGACATACTATTTTGGATGTAAATCATCTATTAAGTCAATATGAAGAAACGGGAATTGAGGCAATATTTGTTCAAAAAAATCAAATTACCGGCGAAATCACATTTGATAAAGGAAGTATTGATAATCCGTATGTGTTTGATGCCAAAATAATGGATAAAAAAACAGAAAAATTTATTGAAGTAAAGGCAATGATTCATATCAAAGAATAATACTTTGCTGATAGCTATTTTAATCGGAAAGTTGAGAGCGAATTATTGTTAATTCAGTAATATAAAATATAAAATAATGATGAAAACGGTCAATTTAAAGGAACTGAAAGGGAAGATCCAATTTGTAGAGCATTTTGCAGATTATGATGTTGAAATAGTAGATGTAGCACCGGATTTAAAAGTGAAAATTGTAGAAAATTTTCCTGCTAATCCGGGGGAATGGAATATTGTAGCATCTTTGCCTGACATCAAATTGAGAATAGTCGAAAACTTTGGGGATTTTACCATTCAATTTGTAGAAAATTTTCCCGGAATTGCCTAATATATATCAGATCTTTATAAAAGTAGTAAGCTATTTTTTTTGGGATAAAAAGTCGGTGGTTTCGGTCATCGGCTTTTTCGTTTTATACCATTGATGGTTTTAAAATGGATAGAATTGTTCGATATCTATTATTGACCTATACCAAAATTTCAGGACTATTAGAGAAAAATGCTACCATCATTTTCTGTAACTCAATCGCTTTTATGACCTTCATTCATTCTATTTCTTTATTTCAAAATCATCAAAATAACTCACGGCGTCTGCCTTGGTCCAAAAACCTATTTTTCCGGCTTTTGTAAAAGTGGTGTCTTGTACTTTGAATAATTCCTTTCCGTTTAAATATACCGTAAAAACAGCATCCTTCACAACTAATTTCATCGTATTCCAGCCATTACCCAATTTGGGAACATTCACTCCGTAAGTTCTCCCCTTGCCTAATAAAGGTAGGTCGGTACGCTTGCCGTTCTTCACTTTGTACAATACCACATTATCTTCTAAAGGATTGGCACGAACTACATAATAATTGTCCTTGTCTTGAAAACGCCATACAAAACCACCACCCTGATCGTGACGTCCTTTTACGCCTTTGATGCGAACTTTTAATTCCATATTTTTTGCTTGAATATCCTTATTGACAACTACGTTAAAATGACCATTGGGATTATCACTATACAGCTGTGCCATAACTTTGTTTCCCTGATCATCAATAATTATCCAATCTGTCCCACCGCGACCATTAAAAGATTGTGACCAATCTGCCGGAAGGGTCCCTGTTGAATCAGTTTCAAAATTAAAATGGATGACTTGCTTAACGGGACTATTGTCAGGAGATACTACTTGTTTAATTGCAGATTGGATTGTTTTTCCGGTGTGTTTCTCAGATGAATTTCCACAGCTGATATAGTTGAGGCTTATAATAAAACTAAGGCTTACAATGCTTAAAAAAGTTTTCATACGTTAAAAATTTGTATAAAATTAAAAAAAAGATTGAACGAAGGGATGTTTTATTTTTATTAATTCTTCAGGTTTTTGTGAAAACAGTAATTTTCCTTTTTCCAGCACAAGAATTGTATCAATTTTTGTTAGAATCTCCCTAATATCATGCGTGACAAACAGCATACTGAAACAGACTTCTTCCTGAAGTTGAAATAAGTGGCTTAAAATTTCTTTTTTGATAGGAACATCCAGATTGCTCATAGGTTCATCCAACAGTAATAAATTGGGTTTTAAAACCAATGCTCTGGCCAAAGCTAACAACTGTTTTTGTCCGCCTGATAATTGATGCGGATATTGATGGCTGTGTGCTTCCAGGTTCAAGCGTTCTAATAAGTCTTTTACGGCTTGTTCATTTTCTTCACCGGTTGATTTGAGTGCAAATGCTATATTTTTATAAACGTTAAAATGCGGCCAAAGGGCTAAATCCTGAAATACAAAGCCAATAGATCGCTGATAGGGTGGAATGATGATTTTATTTCCTTGGCTGACAAGCTTGTCATCTATAAAAATACTTCCTGTGTCAGGTGTTTCTAAACCGGCAATTAATCGTAACAAGCTGGTTTTACCACAACCGGTAGGTCCTATGATGCCATAGGTTTTTTCAGGTTTAAAATGGTAAGAGAAATCACTAAAAATAGTTTTATCTCGAAAAGAAAAATCAATATGTTCCAAGCGAATATCAGGCATAGGTGTATTTTTTTAAGAGTTGCTTTCCGATTCCATACAACAAAATAATCAATATCAAATTTACCATTAATATCACAAAGGTCATACTGCTTGTCAAAGCCAAGGGAGCGTTGGCAGATAATGTAAATAATCGTATGGGAATAAGCTTGGTTCCCGGTGGATAAACTAGTATTGTTACACCCAATTCATTGATACTCAAAATAAAAGCGATTACAAAGGAAGCGAATAGCGAAGGAATTAGTAATGGAAAAATAATTTTTTTATAGACATCAAAGGGTTTGATTCCCATCATTGCTGCAACTTCTTCAATGGATATAGGAATTTGTTGAAATGCATGGCCGATGATTCGGGATGCAATAAATGAAAAACTACCTATATATCCGATTAAAATAATTAGAGGAGTGCCATATAAAAAATTAAATACGGGTCGGTTATAAAATCCAATCAAGGAAATACCATAGACTATTGAAGGAATAATAAATGTCATAAGCAATAGGCTGCTGGGCAATGAAAAATGCCTGCGTTCTTTGAAATAGGCAGCAATAAATCCAATAATATTAATAAAAACGGCACCTAGGAATGCCCATAAAAAACTTTGTCCAAAACCGGGTAAAACCATTTGTACGGCTTTGATTATATATTGGCTATTTCCTGAAACCGATTGTCTCAATAATACGCCCATTGGAGTGATAATTAACATAATAACAATCCAAAAAAACAAGTGAATACGAATAGAATCTAAAGGATAATTTTTCGATTTACTTCCCTTGCTCGACACACTTAAAAATGGCAAATCGGACAGGTAATTTCTCTCGAAAAATAAAACGGACAACACGATTAACATAAGGATAACAGATTCTCCAATAGCAGTTTGATAGTTGTAAAATGCCGAAAATTGGGTAAATATTTCAGTTGTAATCGTTTTAATATCAAAAAATGCAGGAACACTAAAATCGCCTATGCTAAAAATAAAAATCAAGATAAAGGAGATGCTTAATGCAGGTCGGATTAATGGTAATAGAATTTTGAAAATCATTTTTTTAAACGGCATAAGCATTAATCCTGCTTCATCTATAGACTGGTTGATTTGTAAAAAAGCATTTCCTGATATAAGTGTGGCCAAAGGAAAATAAATAAGTGTTTGCACAAATACCAGTTTGACCATAGTGAGATATGAATGATTAGTACCGAAAATCCATACATCTTTCCAAGCGACAGCAATCACATAAGGAGGTAGTAAAAGGGGTATTAGTAAAATAAAATGATAGAATGAACGGAATCGAATGGTGGTTTTATAAAGTAAAAAACCAAAGAATGCTCCAATACTGGTCGCTACTAGAGCCGTTGTTCCGGACAGGATGATGCTTTTGATTAAAAGTGTAAAATGGATATGCTCGATGAGTTGAATACTAAGCTCTTCTTTTTTAAATAAATAAGTATAAGCCAAGAAAAAAACAGGAAGGACGAATACTAAAAACAAGCCGGTAGCAAAAGGATAAGCAAAACGATATTTTATTGATTTTCGACCCATTTTTTTAAATCAGCTTGTATGGATTCTAAAAGTTTTGCAGTCTTGGCATAGTTGATTTTCATAGGTTTTATGCTGTCTAATGAAGGAATGTTTAGAGGTGTTTTGGTTCCTTTTATCAAGGGCATTTGTGCGCAAGATTCGGCTAATTTTGCTTCGGTCTTTTTACTGATTAAATACTCAAAAAGTTTTCGGGCATTTTCAGGATTGGGGCTGTTCTTAATTAAACTGAGTGCATTAGGCATAATGAGGGTTCCTATTTCATCTATCCCTTGATCCGGAAAAAGATAAGCCACATCATCAGTCTCATGGGTCGCTTCAAAAGCATCGTCGGTGTCGGTTAATCCAAAGGCTATTTCACCACGAATAACACGTTTTTTTACATCGCCATTGCTGCTGGCTAGTACTACATTATTTTGTTTTATTCCCGTTAGCCATTCTTGTGCTTTTTGTTTTCCTACCACGCTGAAAAGGGCGGCAATATGAAATGTAGTCGTGCCAAAAAGCGGATTGGCAATAGCAAATTTTCCTTTATATTCCGGTTTGGTAAAATCAAAAATCGAAGTAGGAACAGCTTCCTTAGAAAGTAGTTTTTTATTGTAAATCAACACTCTGGCACGGGCACTAAATCCGGTCCAATGATACGATGAATCCCGAAAATATTCCGGAATTTGTGCCCCAGATTTTGAACGGTATGCAGTGGTTATTTTTTTGTTTTTCAACACATTATTACGTATGGGATCGCCACTCCAAAAGACATCGCATTGTGGGTTGTTTTTTTCGGCAATTAACCGGTTCATAACTCCGGTTGACTTAGTCTCTTCTGTGTCAAAGACCGGACGGACTTGAATGCCGGTTTCCTTTTCAAAATTTTGTAAAACAGGCTCTGAAAATACTTGATCAACAGTACAATATACCACTACTTCTTTTTGCTTTTGACAGGAGAAAAGACTATAAAAAATCGTGACTAGAATTAGACGAAATATTGTTTTCATAATGGCAGTGTTCTATTATAATTTGTGAATTGTTTTATAAAAACGTTCTAAATAGCTTCGACCAATAGGTAGTTTGTGTTTTCCAATATACACAGCACTTTCTTTTATTTTATCAATATAGTTGATATTGATAAGATAGGAACGGTGTATTCGTAAAAAATGATTTCCGGATAATTTAGTTTCAATTTTCTTTAAAGTTGTGGCTAGAATATACGAATTATCAACGGTAAATAATCGGGAATAATTATCTTCAGCCTTGACAAACATCACTTGGTCAGAATTTACTTTCACATAATCTTGATGGTCTTTTACAAAGAAAATTTTAGGTTTTTCTTTTGTTTCATTTGTTTGATTTTTATCTGAAAATAAGGCAATTTCTATATTGGATTGCAAATCTTTTTCATCGAATGGCTTTACAATAAATCCTGAAGGTTTGGTGCGTTTTACTCTGTTAATAGTCTGTGTGTCAGCATTGGATGTTAAAAATATAAAAGGAATCTTATGTTTTTCTTTAATTTCTTGTGCTAATAAAATCCCGTCCATATCACCTTCTATATGAATGTCTAAAAGTACCAGATCGGGGTTATTTTCAATAATATTATCCATAGCTTCCACGGCATTATCTACCGTTCCACATACTTCGTAACCTAAGTTTTCTAAGATTAATTCAATATCGGTTGCAATAATCGGTTCATCTTCTACAATTAGTATTTTAGGAATTGTTCTCATTTTAGAAATTTAAGGGCTATAATAGGGTGAATTTTTTAATGATTATCGTGGTTTCTAGTCCATTGTTATTGGTAAAATTAATAGTAGCATCCAGTTTTTTCCCCAATGAGCGAATTAATTTCATCCCATAGGTTTTAGATTTTTCCCAATTAAAATTTTCGGCAAATCCCGTTCCGCTGTCTTTGATTCTCAAAAGTAAGGAATTGGAATCAATTTTTTTAAATACGAAAATAAATTCATTTTTTTGTTTTGTCAATCCATGTTTAAAAGAATTACTGATTAATTCATTAAGAATAAGACCGATAGGAATGGCAGTATCTACATCCAGTAGCAGGTCTTCTATATCGATATTCATATGGACTTGTTCCTTAGAAATACCGTATGTATGTGCAATACTTTGGAGTAATTCGACAAAATAGGTTTTACATTTGATACCGGTCAATTGTTGATCTTTATAAAGTCTTTGATGAATTAAAGACATTGATTTAATTCGGTTTTGACTCTCCAAGATAATCTTTTTTGATGCCTCATCGTCTAGGTATTGTAATTGCATTCTGAGTAATGATACGATGATTTGCAGATTATTTTTAACACGATGATGGGTTTCTTTAAATAAAATTTTATTGACTTGTAGGGCATCGGATATTTGATTGTTCTTCTCTTGTAATTCGTAGGTGGCTTTTTTTCTATTGAAATATAATTTTAACAATAATCCGGATATCAATAGCAGTGATACGATTCCTGTTATCAGTAAAAAAATGGTAAATTTTGATTCTTTTTCTCTACTGAGATGTTTTAAATTTTCCAATTCTTTTTCTTTTTCATAGGTGTACTGCATTTCCAATTCAGTAATTTTTTTGATATTGGATTTGTTGAAAATACTATCTTTTGTCTGTTGATATAATTGATGATAATCCAACGCTTTTTTGTAATTTCCTTTACTTTTGTAGGCTTTATAGAGGCAGTTATATACTTTTTCTTGTGTTTCTAAAATTCCTTGTGCAAGGGCTAATTTTTTTGCCTGCTTACAATCCTCAATAGCTTGCTCATATTGATGTTTTATTAAATAAAGGCTCCCTCTGATTTCATAACTAATCATCAAACCAAATGGATCCTTTTGTTTTGTGTAAAAACGGATGGTATGATTAATCTTATCCAAAGCCTCTTGATATTTTCCTAATTTTAACAAGGCAATTGCTATGTTTTGTTCTGTATTGCTCAATGAAGAGGCTTGTGCATGGTCTTTTTGCTTTAGCTTTTGTGCTTTTTCCAATACTTGTAATGCTTCTTTATTCTTTCCCATATTGAGTAGTAAATCTCCTTTATTAGAGAGAATTACACCGGCATATTTATAAGATTTGAGAGACAAAGCAGTTTGATAAGCCTTATCGTAATGAGCCAATGCCTTTTCATTTTCATGCATTTGATTATAAAAATTGGCAAGCGTGTTGAATAAGATTATTTTTTCACTGGATAATTTCCTCCTATCTTTAACAAACATACTGCTTGTATCCAATTTTTCAAGAATATTTTTGGCTTCTAGAACAGTCGCTATCGCTTTTTTAATGTTTCCTTGTTTCCGATAGATTCCACCCAGGGCAAAACGCAAAGAAGCCTTTAAAAAAGGATGCTTTTTTCCTTTTATTGTTTTTTTCGCTTTTAATAAATAATGTTCGGCAGAATCCAGTTTGGAATTAAAGAAATAATAATTTCCCATATCTTGGTAAGCGTTGCACAGATAGGCAGGATTTCCGGTTTTTTTAGCAATAGTGAGGGACTTGTTCAATAAGGCTTTGGTGCTTTTTGCATATCTTTTTCGGCTGGCGTAGTAACTTATTTTTTTGAGAATTAAACTATCGGAATCGCGAGGTGAATAAATAGTTTGATTTATTGAATCTTTTCCGGAGACAGATTGTGAATAGCTATTAAATCCTATCAATACGGTCAAAAAAAGAAGTAAGTTTACCAGTTTGTTTTGCATATAAATCGTATGTATTGATAGAAATGATGGTAAAAGTAATCATTTTTACAAAGGAATAATCATTTATTGAATCTATTTTTTATTGAAAGGGGCATACCAATTCTTTTTTTTATTTCTTTGTACTTTAAGATTTATATATTGACAAATCAATTATTAGAAATAGTACGCATTGGTATCCATTACAGTTTGCATTTGCTCATTCCCGGGTTAATTGCATTTTATTTTTATAGAAAACATTGGAAAAAAGTATGGTTACTATTTATAGCTACAATGCTAGTAGATTTAGATCATCTGGTGGCAAACCCTATTTTTGACCCGAACCGGTGTAGTATTAATTTTCATCCTTTACATTCGTATTATGCAATGGGTATTTATAGTATCATGCTGTATTTTCCTAAAACGAGAATCATCGGTGTTGCTTTGTTGTTTCATATGTTCACCGATTTTTTAGACTGTTTATGGATCAGTTAAAAGTAGCTATAATAGGGGGTGGTGCTGCAGGTTTTTTTGCAGCTATTCAGGTTAAAGAAAATTATCCGGATGCCGATGTATGTATTTTTGAAAAATCATCAAAAGTACTAGCCAAAGTTAAAATTTCGGGAGGAGGACGATGTAATTTAACCCATTCTTGTACGGATAATGAAGAGTTATCCAGAGCGTATCCTAGGGGAAGTCGTTTTTTAAAACGGGCTTTTTACACTTTCAATTCACAAGACACAATGCAGTGGTTTGAAACTAGAAATGTGCCTTTAGTGGTACAACCGGATCAGTGTGTATTTCCTAAATCACAACAATCGCAAAGTGTGATTGATGTTTTTTTACAAGAAACATCCAGGTTGGGGATTCATATAAAAACAGGTTTTGGGGTTCAAGAATTGATTTCTAAAGATCATAAATTGAAATTGATTTTCTCAAAAGGACAGCCTCCTCAGCTGTTCCACAAGGTTATTATTGCAATAGGAGGGATGCCTAAAAGAAAAAATTTGGATTGGCTGGCAACTTTAGGACATACTATAGAAAATCCCGTTCCTTCCTTATTTACATTTAATATGCCCGAGGAATCTATTACCCGTTTGATGGGAATAGTCGTTCAAAAAACACAAGTAACGATTCGAGGAAGTAAGTTTCACGCTGCGGGACCTCTACTCATTACACATTGGGGAATGAGTGGACCGGCTATTTTAAAATTGTCTTCTGTGGCGGCTAGATATTTGAGTGAAAAAGAATATCATTTTCAGATACAAGTCAATTGGGTGGACCAACGAAATAATGAGCGGGTAGCAACTGTACTTTATAAAATTATAGCCACACATCCCAATAAAATGCTCTTATCGGTAAAACCCTTTGCGCTACCGGAACGGTTGTGGGAGTTT
>CAYNFJ010000031.1:0-19410 GCA_964396505.1 uncultured Polaribacter sp.
ACATCTATTTATAGCCTATTATAATAAAAATAAGTACCCTACTTACAGCAAAACTGTAAAAAAGGAAAACACCTTTTATACCAAAACCAAAAAACTAGGGAGATTTGCATTACTTTCAGACTTTAAAGCTCCCGAAGTCAGCACAGCCAATTTTAAAAATGAACAATGGCTCAGTAAGTACCATTATTTGAAATTCCGGATTAAAGATGATTTGTCAGGTATCAAATCGTATAGCGGTGAAATAGACGGTAAATGGATTCTATTGGAATGGGATTTAAAAAAAGGGGTATTGGTTTATGATTTTAATGATCTAAAATTAACCGGCACCAAACATCAGGTAAAAATACAAGTAACCGACAACGCCGATAATACTAAAACCTTTACGGCAACGTTTTATAGAAAACAAACTCATTAACCTGAACATTCAAAGCATTTTATTTTGAGGAAAAAATTAGTTATTTATCTCATTTTTCTATTTTCCATTCCTGTAATTTGGGCACAAAAAGCCACGATTAAAGGAAGTGTAAAAAATATTTTTGGCGAAGCGGTTCCCAATGTTTCCATATTCTATGATACTCATGGTGCCGTAACAGATTCTATTGGAAATTACCGTATTGCTATTCCCGGAAACAAGGAAATTTCATTGACATTTAAACACCTGAGCTACCATACTGTTTCCAGAAAAATCCGTTTAAAAGCCGGTGAAATTAAAACGATAAACTTGGTACTGCAACCCAATGTTGAAAGTATTGATGAGATTCATATTAAATCCCGTAAAAACGAAGCGCAAGGAATTACCAATGTCCATGTAGAAACCGTCAAAAATTTATCCAGTGCCAATGCCGGAATAGAAAGCACCCTGAAGGTTATAGGATTAGGAACCAGCTCGGACAACGAATTGAGTACACAATACAAAGTTCGTGGTGGTAATTATGATGAAAATTTGGTTTATGTAAATGGAATTGAAGTGTATAGACCCTTTTTGGTTCGTTCGGGACAACAAGAAGGCTTGAGTTTTGTCAATGTAGATATGACCCAAAATGTAAAATTTTCTTCCGGAGGATTTCAAGCCAAATATGGCGACAAGCTCTCTTCTGTCTTGGATATAACTTATAGAAAACCTACCGGGTTTGGTCTTAAAAGTGAACTTAGTTTGCTCGGTGGTAGTGCCACTGTAGAAGGAAATTCCAAAAACAATCAATCTACCGGAATACTAGGATTTCGTTATAGAAACAACAGTATGTTAGTAAAAAATAAAGATATTGAAACCAACTACAAACCTCGTTTTTTGGATTTTCAATCCTATCTTACCCATCAGATTAATAAAAAATTATCTGTTGATTTTCTAGGTACTTTTTCTTTGAATGATTACAATTACACTCCGACCAGACGTAGTACAAAGTTTGGTACTGTGCAAGAGCCTTTGGATCTGATAGTAGATTACAACGGACAAGAAATAGACCAATATATTACAGCCTTTGGCGCCCTTAATTTTACCTATAACATCACTGATCACTGGAATGCCATATTAGTCAGTTCGCTATTCAACACACAAGAAGAGGAGTTCTATGATATAGAAGCCCAATACGGATTAGGATCTCCGGAACAAGATGCCGCTACCGAAGATTATGGACAGACTGACTATGTGGAAGGCATTGGATCGCAATTAAACCATTCCAGAAATGAATTGGATGCGTTGATTACCAATATCCAATTGAAAACCAATTTTCACAAGGACAAGAGTCATTACAAATTGGGCATCAAATATCAAAAAGAAGCGATTAAAGATCGATTAATTGAATGGGAAATAATCGATTCGGCAGGTTTTTCCATACGGCCTCCCAATCACCTTGCAAACGAACAACCTTATGAGGCTTTTGAAGGGCCTATTATTCCCTATCAAAGTATTCGTGCTACAAACACCAGTCACTTACAGAGAATCACCGGCTTTGCTCAATGGGACAGGAAAACCTATATAAATGACCATCAAATATGGACCAGTATCGGACTGAGAACACATCAATGGACTTTGGGCAATTCCTATCAAATGGAATGGAGCCCCAGAGTACAAATAGCAATAAAACCCAATTGGGATAAAGATATGCTGTTCCGGTTATCCGGCGGAAGATATGTACAACCTCCTTTTTACAAAGAATTACGCAATGCTGAAGGTCAAATTCAGGAGCAAGTAAAAGCCCAAAAATCCCTACACATTGTTTTGGGTACTGATTATAGCTTTACTATTTGGAATCGCCCTTTTAAATTGGTTTCAGAAGCCTACTATAAATACATTACCGATGTCAACCCTTATACACTGGATAATGTACGGATTCGTTATGCAGCTACCAACAATGCCGTAGCTTATGCGGCGGGAATTGATTTGCGAATAAATGGTGAATTTGTTCCCGGAACAGAAAGCTGGTTTAATTTCAGCTATCTCAAGACCGAAGAAAACATTGACCATCAGGGTTATATACCCAGACCTTCTGATCAACGATTGAAATTTTCACTGTTATTTCAAGACTATGTTCCCGAAATTCCACAACTTAGAATGTATATGAACTTAGTCTATAACACTGGCGTTCCCGGAGGTTCACCTACCTATGCAAACCCTTATGATTATACTTTTCGATTGGGTGATTACAAACGAGTGGATTTGGGCATTTTTTATGTACTGAAAGAAGCCGGTAAAAAATCGACCAAAAATTGGTTACAAACTTTTAAAGAATTCAGCGTCGGAGCCGAAATATTTAATATGTTCGATATGCAAAATGCCATAACCAACACTTGGGTACGAGATGTCTATACTAAAAAGATGTACGGCGTAAAAAATTATATGACCGGACGTATTTTTAATATAAAACTAAAAATGGCCTTGTAAATTTCTTTATCTCGGATTTATGTTCAATATAAAATCTTAAGACTTATATAAATCCAATATTTGAGTCGTGTGATCTTTGGTCTTCACCTTCTCTATGATATTTTCAATAACCCCATTTTCATCAATTACAAAGGTAGTTCTATGAATTCCATCGTATTCTCTACCCATAAATTTTTTAGGACCCCAAACTCCATAATCATTAATTATCCTTTTATCTTCATCGGATAAGAGTGGAAAAGGTAATTCGTTTTTTACACAAAAGTTTTTTTGTCGTTTTATAGAATCAGCACTGACACCCAAAACTTCAAAACCACGATCCAATAATTCTTGATAATGATCTCTTAAATTTTTTGCTTCCATAGTACAACCGGGTGTACTGGCCTTTGGATAAAAAAACAGGATTAATTTTTTACCTTTAAAAGCAGTTAATTTTATGACGTTTTCATCTTGATCTTTGGCTGAAAAACCGGGGGCTTTATCTCCTATCTTTAAATGTTTCATCTGTTTTCTGGTTTTTTAAATGTTTTCAAAGATAGAAAGATTTGTAACAATTTCACGTAAAACCTGTCATATAGTCACAAGAAGAAACTTGCACACTATTTGCAAGCATACTTCAATATTCTAAAAAATATTACAGAAGATGGATACATTTTTAATAATCTTAGGACTATTTCTAAGCATCGCCGGCATTATCGGCTCTTTGATTCCCGTATTGCCCGGACCTCCTACGGGTTGGGTGGGAATTTTATTGCTATATTTAACCAGTTTTGTTCCTATAAATTGGTGGGTACTAGGGTTTACCTTGGCAATAGCAGTCATCATAACCATATTAGATTACGTGATACCGGCTATGGGAACCAAAAAATCCGGAGGAACCCGTTATGGTATGTGGGGAACTACGTTGGGACTCTTTATCGGACTATTTTTCATCCCTGTTCCATTGGGCTTTTTAATCGGAGCATTTGTAGGAGCCTTTATAGGCGAATTACTATATGATGCCAAGGATTCTAAACGTGCGCTAAAAGCTGCTTTTGGTTCATTTTTAGGTTTTCTAACTTCAACTTTTATTAAACTCGTTGTTTCCATTTCGTTTTTTGTCTTTTTTATCTATAAATTTTGGGAATACAAAGATGTATTTATCAATCGATTTTAATACAAGCTGTATTAAACCATTTGAGTTATCCAGAGTCCAAAAGCCGTATAACTTAAATTCATAAAATTATGAAATCACTTATTTCAATCACGCTCTTTTTTTTCGGTTTGAGTTTATTTGCTCAACAACCCGGATTACAAAAGAACAGACCCGATTTTAGTCCGGAACAACGTGCCGCACTTCAGACTAAAAGAATGACCCTATTGCTGGATTTAGATGGCAAACAAATAGCCCAAATACAAGCATTACAATTAGCACGTGCCAAGCAAAGAGAGGCTAAGCGTCAAACAAGACAAGAAAGCAAAGCCCGTGGAGAAAAACCTTCCAAAGAGGAATTGTTTGCCATAAAAAGCGAACGCCTGGACCAACAAATCACGTATCAAAAACAACTAAAAAAGATATTGACCGACAGGCAATACAACAAATGGGAAGAAGTGCAAAAGAATCATCGTAAAAGCAAGATGGCTTGTAAATCTAGGAGACAAAAGGCCCAAGGGAGAGGAAAAGTAGGAATCTAATCATTCCAACAAGTAAAAATTATCTAAAAAAGATTTTTACAAATCTTTTTTAGATAATTTTCTGTTTTATTTTAACAATAGAACCTGTCCTATAAAAATTGTATTATTCTTAAGGCCATTGATGGCTTTCAACCGGGCAACACTCATTTTATAACGTGTGGCAATAGAATACAGTGTATCACCTTTAGCAACAGTATGAGTTGCAGTTACTTTAGATTTGCCAAGAATGACTTTTTTGGGATTTTTAAGCAATAATTTCTGCCCTATGGCAATTTCATTTTTGTGAATATGATTCCATTTTCTTAAATCGGGGACTTCCAGATCATATTTATAAGCAATCATATAGAGGGTCTCTCCTTTTTTGACAATATGAAAATCAGGTGATTTCTCAATGACTTTCTTTTTTTGAGAAATTCCGGTAGTATCAACTACAATTACAGGTGGAATACTGTCTTTTTTTGTATTAGATTTTAATATATTTTCAACAAGAGCCGATCTATCTTTTTCTTTTTTTACAATTATTTTTACAGTATCTTGTTTCTTTTTCTCAATCGGTACTATGGTATCGAGTTTGACAAGAGATATTTGATCGGTTTTCAATGGAGGAAGTGTGTCCTTCTGAGTAACAACAGGTTCTATATTTAGTTTTTGTTGTTTCACCGCTACTACATCCGGTTTGGTAATGGGCTTAGTGCTGTGACCGGGTTTCAACCATAGTTTTTGTCCTACTTTAATTTGATCGGTGTTCAATTGGTTGAAGCGTATCAATTGAGAAACGCTTAAACGATATTTTTTTGAAATTCGATATAATCCATCCCCTTTTTTAACGATGTAAAACTCCGGGATTTCAGCCGGAACTTTTGTTTTTTTCGTCCTTCCTAATACTTGATTATCGTATTCATACAATCGGTATTTTTGAATAATATGAATCAATTTATCGGGATATTTAGGGTCTGTGGCATAACCGGCTTTTTTTAATCCTCTTGCCCAAGCTTTATAATCGCCGGGATCTAATTTAAAGAGTGCTTGATAGCGTTTTCTACCGGATAAAAACTCAGAATGATCATCAAACGAATGAGAAGGCTCCTTATATACTCTAAAACATTCCCCTTTTTTATCATCATCATAATAGGTTTTGGAACCGGTCCAATTCTTATGGCATTTGATTCCAAAATGATTGTTGGATTGACGGGTCAAACTACTATTTCCACTATTGGATTCTAAAATACCCTGCGCTAGAGTAATGCTTGCCGGGATCTTATGTTCCTGCATTTCAATGATGGCAATAGGAGCATATTTTTTTACGTAATCAATGGTTCGCAATGCTTTTTTTTCAGTAGTTGTAACGGTTTTAGAAACCGTAGTGGTTTCTTTTACATCTTTTACCTTATGTTCAGAAGTTTTAGTTGAAACCGTATTTGATTTTCTATGTTTTTTGGCGCCGCAAGAACTAAGCAGAAAGCCAAAAATTAAAACGAGACTAAGAAATTTAAATTTATTCATCATCTGTAATTATTAAAGGTGAATTTTTTCTTTTAAGACGCGCATTCATTCCGGCAATTCCCTGCAAACCCCCACTGTGAATTGCCAAAACGCTGTCCGTAGGCTTAAAATAGCCTGCTGTAAACATTCTTATTAAACCAAACATCATTTTCCCGGTATAAATTGGGTCTAATTGCACACCGGTTTGTTTCTTAAAATCATTTATAAAAACAACCAATTCTTCATTAATCTTAGCAAATCCTCCAAAAGTATAATCTTTTATGAGTGTCCAATTGGTGTCAGAACAAACAAATTTTTTAATCATATCCTCTAAGAAATCACCTTTTAAAGCAGGGAAACCCAATACTTTTTGGTGGGGTTTTAATGAATTTATCAAACCGGCAATCGTTCCTCCTGTTCCAATGGCACTACAAATATAGTCAAATTTTGATTCATCATCTGTCAATATTTCTTCACATCCTTTCACTGCTAACAAATTGGTTCCTCCCTCAGGCACGATATACGCTTTTCCAAATTCATCATACAAAGATTGTATAAAGGCATCGGTATGCTTGAGTCTGTAAGTCTTTCTATCAACAAATTTAAACTGCATCCCCTGTTGATGTGCAAAATGCAAAGTGGGATTTTCGATAGGTGTTAGGCTCAGCTTTGATGCCAGTTCATCTCCTCTAATAACGCCAATAGTTTGAAACCCAAACTCCTTTCCGGCAGCGGCAGTAGCAGCGATATGATTGGAATAAGCACCGCCAAATGTAATTAATGTATGATAGCCCTGCTCTTTAGCTGCTTCTAAATTATAGCGTAATTTTCTATATTTATTTCCGGATATATGAGGGTGTAATAAATCTTCACGTTTTATCCACAATGTAATTGGATGAAAACCATCGGGTGTATAAGTAACTTTCTGGACTTTACTGATTTGTTTTGTCAACATCATAATACAAAGATACAATAAACATGAATTAGAATGAAGCATATAAAAAAAAGCAACTATCTAAACGTATAGATAATTGCTTTTAAAGTGACCTGGCTGGGGCTCGAACCCAGGACCACCTCCTTAAAAGGGAGGTGCTCTACCAACTGAGCTACCAGGTCTTGCATTAAGCGGGTGCAAATATAAGATGATATTTTAAAATATCAAACAAAGAATTAATTATTTTTTGTTATTTCTCATTTAGGTAAGCTTCCCTTACTTTTTTGTATAATTTGGAAGAGTAAACAAAGTTTACAACTGCTTCATTGTCAGTTCTAAATATCTCTTCTTTGGTTCCTTCCCAGGCTTTAATCCCATCTTTTAAAAAAACAATTTTATCGCCAATTTCCATTACAGAGTTCATATCATGGGTATTGATAACCGTAATAATATCGTACTCACGGGTAATTTCCCGTATCAGATTATCAATTAAAATAGCAGTTTGTGGATCCAAACCGGAATTGGGTTCATCACAAAATAAATATTTAGGATTTAATACAATGGCTCTGGCTATAGCCACACGTTTTTTCATTCCACCGGAAAGCTCCGATGGATATTTCTGATTGGCTCCCGATAAATTGACTCTATCTAAAACAGCATTTACGCGTTTTAACATATCGGGTTTACTAGATTCGGTAAACATTTTCAACGGAAACATCACGTTTTCTTCTACAGTCATCGAATCGTAAAGCGCACTTCCTTGAAATACCATTCCCAATTCTTTTCTAATCTGACGTTTTTCGTGTTGATTCAATTTAGAGAATACCCGTCCGTCAAAGGATATTTCGCCTTCTTCCGGTGTATGTAAGCCTAATAGCGATTTGAGAAAAACAGTCTTTCCGGAGCCACTTTGCCCAATTACCAGGCTGGTTTTTCCTTTTTCAAAACTGGTTGAAATCCCTTTTAACACATGGGCAGTTCCAAATGATTTATGTAAATTCTTTACTTCTAACATCTATCCTAACAACATTTGAGTTAAAAAATAATTCAATAAAATAATCACCACACTTGTCCAAACTACGGCTTTCGTACTGGCTCTACCAACTTCCAATGCGCCTCCTTGCACCTTGTCTCCGTGATAAGCTGAAACCGTAACAATCACAAAAGCAAATACCAATGTTTTAATAATGGCATACTGGACAAAATAGGGATTAAATTCCAATTGAATTCCCATAATATAATCTTCCGTAAAAAATAAATCGGTCAATATTCCGGCAACCCATCCACCTAAAATTCCTAAAATCATAGCCAACACCACTAGAATTGGGTAAAATAATAGAACGGCAACTATTTTGGGCAAAACCAAGTAATTCAAAGAATTGATTCCCATAATTTCCAAGGCATCAATCTGTTCGGTTACTCGCATGGTACCAATGCTGGAGGTGATATAAGAACCTACTTTTCCTGCCAAAATAACCGAGATAAACGTAGGAGCAAATTCCAAAATCATCGATCTTTTAGTAGCAAAACCTATTAAATATTTGGGAATAAACGGGCTATCTACATTCAGTGCCGTTTGTATAGCCACTACTCCACCGACAAAAAAGCCTATAAAAGTTACAATCCCTAATGATTTAAGTCCTAAATCATCAATCTCCCTAAAGAGCAATTCCCAAAAAACCTTCCATTTTTGGGGTTTTTTAAAAACCTCTTTCAGCATTAAAAAATAAGCTCCTATATGTTCTAAATTTGTCATAAGCAGATTGCTAAAATATAAATTTCTCAGGCAATTTTGATATATGTTAGAGGAAATTAGTGTTAATTATTCCTCAAGTTGATCATGTAAGTCAGACCATTCGTCCATCAAATTGTCCAAAGTGTCTTTTTTTTGTTGGTATTTTTCAAAAAAATCGGGTTTTCCTACTATATTCTCGTCATTTTCATAAATAGCCGCATCCAAATGCAAAACTTCTTTTTCTATATCGGCAATTTGTGTTTCTATTTTACTGATTCTATTTTTCAATCGTTTTTTTGCTTTTTCCTGTTCTCTACTTCGTTTAGTAGGCGTTTTCTTGACGCTTGTGGGCTTTGTTTCAATTTTCTCTACTTCTCTAAAATTTTCAAATTTTCGTTGTTCCAAATAATAATCAATATCCCCCAAATATTCCTTTATCTGATGATTTCTAAACTCATAGACTTTTTCAACCAAACCTTGTAAAAAATCCCGGTCATGCGATACGACTATCAAGCTACCTTCAAAATCCAACAAGGCTTTCTTAAGAACTGTTTTGGATAGCATATCCAAATGATTGGTTGGCTCATCCATTATTAACACATTAAATGGTGTCAATAACATTTTACATAATGCCAGGCGGTTCCGTTCCCCTCCGGAGAGTACTTTGACTTTTTTCTCCACAGCATCACCGCCAAATAGGAAACTACCCAACATCGCCCTTATTTTTATTCTATTAGTGTCATTAGCAGCCAACTCCATCTCTTCTATTAAGGTATTTTCTCCGTTCAAATAATCGGATTGATTCTGAGCAAAATAGCCTATTTTCACATGATGTCCTATTTCCAATTGTCCGTCATAGGGTATTTCTTGGACTAATATTTTTGCCAAGGTCGTTTTTCCCATTCCATTTTGTCCTACAAAAGCAATTCTTTTACCACGTTCAAACAGTAGATCTATATCTTTTAAAACGACATTATCTCCATACGTTTTTCCAATTTTATTAAGCGTAAAAATAACTTTACCGGGAGGATCTGCCGACGGGAAACGTACATGCATCACAGAATTTTCAGTAGCATCTACTTCAATGCGTTCCATTTTTTCCAACTTTTTAATCAAAGACTGGGCAAAGGCAGCTTTACTGGCTTTGTATCTAAAACGCTCTATGAGTTGTTCTGTTTGTTTAATTTGTTTTTCTTGATTTTTTTGCGCCTGTAATTGTTTGCTTATCAATTCTTCACGAATGGCCATATATTGTGAAAAAGGCTTTTTAAAATCGTAAATACCTCCTAAAGATATCTCTATAGTACGATTGGTCACGGCATCTAGAAACATCCTGTCATGAGATACCACCAAGACAATCCCTTGAAAGTTTTTTAAAAAATTTTCAAACCAGATAATCGATTCAATATCCAAATGGTTGGTGGGTTCGTCCAAGAGCAAGACATCGTTTTTTTGTAACAATAGCTTGGCTAGCTCAATACGCATACGCCAACCGCCTGAAAAAGTATCGGTAGGTTTCGTAAAATCTGCTCGTTTAAAACCCAAACCTTGTAAGATACGTTCGGTTTCTCCTTTATAATTATAGCCACCTATAAGCTCATACCGATGATTCAAATCGTCTAATTGGTGTAATAAATCTGTATATGCTGTACTTTCATAATCGGTTCGCGTGTCCAATTGCTTATGGATCTGCTGTAATTGCGATTCGATTATTTTAATCTCTTCAAAAGCCAAATAGGCCTCTTCTAATATAGTATTGCCAATATTAAAATCAATATCTTGCTGTAAAAAACCTATTTTAGCGTGTTTATCAATCGCCAAAATCCCCTCATATTCCTGTTCGCCCGAAATAACCCGTAATAAGGTAGATTTTCCGGCACCATTTTTACCGATTAATCCTACTCTGTTACCGGGTGTCAGTTTAAACCCAACATTGGAAAAAATGGGTGTTCCTGCAAATGAAACCGATAAATTTGTAACATCTATCATAATCTATTTCGATTCTATATTTTTATAATATTTCTTGTAAAACCGTTGAATATCAGATTCTTCAGGCAATGGAATGGCATCTTCCAAATTCTCAATGAGTTGCCTCGCCAAACCGGGTGCTAAGATAATGCCTCGTGTTCCTAAACCGTTTAAAATAGCCATAGTAGGTTTTTCAGGATGTACCCCCAACAGCGGTCTTCTATCCATTATGGTAGGTCTGATTCCTATTTTATAATCTATAATCCGATAGGGAACCGTAAGAAATTTTTGTAATTTTTGTTCTAATACGGCTTGCGCTTTTTCGCTATGATCAAAAGTTTTATCATCCCAATCATACGTAGCACCCACAATATAAGTTGTATCTTGTATAGGCACCATAAACACACCGGATTTAATGATATAATCACTGTGAAATCCGGGGACTTCAATAACCAACATCTCCCCTTTTGCCTCTTTCATGGGTAAATAATTAAAAAAAGGATTGTGATGTAGATAACTTCCTTCAGCAAAAACAATATACCGTGCTTCTATATTTTTATAATGTACCACAGAATCGGAAAAAATAAGACTATTGTAATCAAAAGATTCTTGATAAAACTGTTTTTTAGATAGCAATTCTTCTTTATAATCTTCTAATAGTTCCTCACCGGCTACGCGTCCGACATGTTGCAAAATACCAAAACCAAAATCGGCAGCAATCCCGTCTATTTTTTTATGATGGATAGCGGGAATCATATAGTGGTTCATAACATGTTTATCGGATGCAACCATCCAATTATTTTGTTCTTCAACCGAATGTAATATTCGATATATGGGGGTTGGAAAGATATATTTTTCATGAAAATGATTTTCCATTTCACGGTAAAAGGGCAAGGCTTCTTGGAGCATCGGATGGGTTTGCCAAGCCGGTGTAAAACGTTTGAGAATAATGGGATTGTACATGCCTCCAATAATACGTTCCGGTCTATTGGGATTATCATCATATACCACAAAAGACTTGTTTCTTTTATTCAATTGATGAGCAAAAGCCATTCCGGCTAATCCAAAACCCACAAGTATATAATCAACTTTCATACGCCTTAATTAAGAAAGCACTAAAATAAAAAAAGACCCTCAAATGAGAGTCTTTTTTTAGTATTAAATTATGGCTTAATAGTTCCACAAGTCCAATTCCTTGTTTCTGATATCTTCTTTTAACTTCTCTGATTCCAACACTTGGAATAGTGAATTGCCTTTTACATAACTTTTTACTTCCCTATCACCGTGGATATTCTCTTCTTTATATATTAGAGAACTGAAACGGTGTGCATTGAGCAGATGATCAAAAGAAATGGGAAATGCCGCATTTTTAGGATTAAACACTTTCATATCGTGCATCACTTGTCGGGCATCGGGATAAAAAACCCAAAACAAGGGTAATTTTTCGTTAATATCTCCTAAATCATCCCGTCCTAATGTTTGTACATCGGGAGCAATGGGAGCAATACCCAATAACCGGTACTTCATTTCACCTTGTCGTTTGTCAATATACCAAACACCTTTAATTTTATAACCTTCAATATGTTCTGAATCAATATTATATTTGTCAATATACTCAGAAATATCTGCGTTAGGATCGGCATTTAATATATCATAGGCTTCAGGCAGCGTATCTAAACGATAGGTTTTTTCCTGAATCTCTTGATAGGTTAGTTTAGCAGTAAAATAGGAATCATCATAAATCTCAGTAATTTTTCCTTGTTTGATTCCTCTTAGAAGCGTATCGTATAATGAGCGTCTGTTACTAGAAATACGCATCGTATCAATGGGATAGTAATAAGGCAGATTTAAACGCTCATTCAAATCGACATATTCCCAAACAATTTTGGACCAATAAAGATCACGATCATCAATATAACCGTATTCTAAAGGTTTATCATTATCTGCCGCCAACTGCTGTGCCGTCTTTTTGCCAATTTGTTGTGGTTTCTTAGCATTCAACAAATTAGTTTGAGCACTGGCAAAAGTCGTGGCAAATAAAACGATACTTACTATTAAAAATTTACTAAAATTCATAAAAAAACTTATTTATTATTTTATCTCAATCAATACCGGAGATGCTTTTTTAATTCTATATCCGGAACTGTTGCCCACAAGGGTAGATTTTACATCAAATACAGCTACCTGATCACCTCTTTTAGCACGTGCAATAGCACTTTGTGCTTGCGGAGACATTCTAGAACCTCTTACATTAATAGTCGCTTGTCCGGGTACTTTTACTTTAAATGAGGTTGTTCTCAAGGTTAAATCAAAAACAAAATCAGGTAAGATTACCCCAACAGTCGCTTTGGATAAACTGGCTTTAGGCATCGAAATTTGTCCGGTTTGTTTACGAATAGAAGCCATAGGAGCGGGTATATCCATAATACGGAATTTCTTATTGGAACTCACCGTTTTACCATCGGTCATTTTTCCGGTAGCAGTAATGGTTACTTCTTTTCCTTTACCGGGAATCATCATATATTTACCACCGCCTTTAGAATGTAATCCGGCACCGGAAGCTGTTACTTTATTATTGGGAATACCCGGTATAGAAATGGTCATTGGATTTTCCAATCCTCTGTAAACCACATTCATCTTATCGGCAGAAATTACTGCCTCATTAGGTCTTGGTATTACAGAATATTTACCTCCAACAATATCAATTTCGATGGGTTTTCCTTTTTCCATAAATACAAATTTACCTTTTAACTCGTGCTCACCTACATTACCGGCAGAACGGTTAATGATAACTTGACCAGCTTGAATACTGGATTCCGGAACTTTAGAACCATTAATAACCACTTCAGAAGCTTTCAAAGTCGGGTCATTTTTACCCAATACAATTTTTGCTTTTAAAGGTTCATTGGAATAGTAGGCGCTTTTTTCAAAAACGACCATCGCATCATAATTGGTCATCGATACATCACTTTCCAACTGTCCACCCAGTATCGTGTTATACACATCGGTTTCAGTGGTACGAATATCGGCTTGGATTTGCTCGATATTGGTCAAGGTAGTAATCAATGGAAAACCTTCATAACGACTTTCTAACCAGTCATGATGTCTCATTTTACCAATCTTCTCATCGGCAGTAGAAAAACGTTTTTCAATCTGGTCTTTTAATTCTTGATTGTCCCCAATTAACGCAATGACTTGATCACGATAATTATTAATCTGATTGACAAATTCATCACCTTTAGGAGTGTGCTTTCCTTTTTTAAAGAAGTATGCATCTCCGGCTGCAGAATTATCCATCTTTTCATAATCGGTAGGATCTTCAATCTTCTTAGTCAATTCTTTTGTTACACCATTCAGGTATTCATAGAATTCTGTAGAAAGATTACTCAACTTTTGAGCTCTTTCGTTCAGTTTCAAGTACTTATCCGGTTGTTCTGTGGCTTTCATAGCCAAATTGGTCAGTATCTTTTTATTAGCTTTATCTACTTTTACATTAGACGCTTCTAATTTTTCCTTCATAAATCCAAAGGAAGACAAAACTTCCTTACTCATATTCAAAGCTAACATAGCGATAAATACAAGATACATCAAGTTGATCATCTTCTGCCTTGGTGATAAATTTCCTCCTGCCATTGTATAATAATGTTTTTAGTTAAAATATTTGGTTTTTGGAAAATTATCCTTTGTTCATAGCGCTTAGCATACCACCATAAACTTCATTTAAGTTTTTAAGATTGGATGCCATAGATTGCATTTGTTCTTTTAAAGCACTGGCATTGTTGGCTACTTCTTCATTAACCTGTGCCTGACGGCTAGCACTTTCCAATTGTACTTTATACAAACTGTTTAAGGCTTCCATTTGAGAGGCTGCCATGGCTAGTTGTTCACTGTACTTATTGGTAGCTGAAATAGAATCGGCAGCCGGTTTGATTTGATCTGCTGCACCTTTAAAATTTTGGATACTTTCTCCTAAACTTGCCATCAAATTAGAATCCAATTTGGCTTCTTTAAGCATTTGATCTAATTTTTGGGAAAGCATACTTTGTGCTTCTTGTGCTTGTTGTCTGTCTTTACGTTTGTTTTGACTTTCGCCACCGGCTAATTCCGGATAAACACGAGACCAGTCTAAATCTTCATCTACCGATTCGAAGGCAGATATGAAGAAAATCAAAGCCTCAGTACCTAAACCGATCATCAATAATATATCCCCTGTTAAAGGACCTATACCCATGTGAAGAATTTTAAATAATGCTCCGATGATTACTACTGATGCCCCGATACCGTAGGCCATGTGAAAAAATTTCTTTACTGATTTTGATTGTGCCATAATAAAAAATATTTTGGGTTATTAATTGGTTGTTTTTGGTTTATTTAATTTTATTTTCCTGTTAAACTGGTTCCCAGATAATCTTGAACGGTTCTAAAGCCAATATAGCTACGTGCCGTATCGGCATATTCATAATCTCTGGAACTTACTTCCAAGAAATATGCCATATCTTTCCAAGATCCGCCACGGATTACTTTTCGGTGATTCAATCTATCCTCCACATTAGGATTCATAGTAGATCCCAAGTAATAAGAGGCTTCATTATAAGCTGTTTCTGTCCATTCAGACACATTACCTGCCATATTGTACAGTCCATAGCCGTTTTTATTATACGATTTTGCTTCCATGGTGTATAAAGCACCGTCCACAGCGTAATCTCCACGAGCCGGTTTAAAATTAGCTAAGAAGCACCCTCTATCACTGGTCGTATAAGGGGTACCCCAAGGATATTTGGCATACTCCAATCCACCACGTGCCGCATATTCCCATTCAGCTTCTGACGGTAAGCGGAAATGAGGTACTCTACTAGCATGTTTTTTGGAACGTAGGTAATCGTTTTTCTTTTTGGTTCTCCAGCTTGAAAAAGCTCTTGCTTGATGCCAAGTGACTCCTACGACAGGATAATCAGCATAGGCTTGATGCCAAAAATAATCCTGATGCATCGGGTCATTATAGGAATAGGCAAAATCTTTTACCCACACAGTGGTATCGGGATACACCGGAACCACTTCATGAATAATCTGTTCTTTTCGGCTGGTTCCTTTACGGGCAGCCGCTTCAGCATCTAACCAAGAATATTTATATTTTAACTTGGTTACATCAATCATTCTTCTACCGTCAAAACTCTCGTCTAAGGGTACAAACATGGTGTCCATCACTTCAGCATATTCCATACTGGGAAAGTCACCGGTATTCCATATTAAGTCTTCATCCCAATTAAGAAAACGACCTTGAGTAGGCGAATTTACATCTCCTAAACTACCGTAATTTTCCATCATATATTTGATGTAGATGTTACCATTATCAGTTGTATCTTTGAACCTGTAAGCAGCCAATGGGCCATCGGTTGAAGCTTCTCCACCGGATAATTCATCGGCTAGAATGGCTAATTTGGTTCTGACAATTGAATCACGTACCCAAAAAACAAATTCTTTGTACTCACTATTGGTTATTTCGGTTTCATCCATATAAAACGGGCGAACCGTAGCGGTACGTGCCGGTGTATTCAGGGCGCCGATATCATCTTCGTCCTGTTTACCCATCGTAAAGGTACCTCCGGGCACCAATACCATTCCTGTGGGAGTTTCAGTGTGCCATTTACTCTTTGTACTGACACCAACTAAGTCACCTTTGTCATTGGATCCGCAGCTATAAGCTAACGAAATTAGCAAAACTAAAATTGCTGTTTTTCTCATAATATATTACTATTTCTAAAAGCGTGTAAACCTATAATTATTTTTTGAAATATACAAAACGAATACTTATAAATTTTTTTATCGTCTAATTTTTAATCTATTATCCTAATTTTCTTCGGTTTAAATACCATCTTTCGGGTATTTCTTGCCTATTTGCACTTAAATAATCTTGATAAGTACAGGGTATTAACGTTCGTCTTTTGGTTTTATTATTTTCTTTTATATTAATTTCCATCCACCAACGACCACTTTTGTCGCTTTTGTAAAACTGAAAAGTATCTTCATCAATCAAAACAATATATTTTTTAAAATTTTCTAAATCAATTGATGGGAATTCATACGAACGATAGTTCACACCTTCTACAAAATACCATATCATTTGTGCAATAAGCTGAGCGGTTCGGTGGTTGATATCTTTTTCGGCATTGTACTCATATATTCCCAAAACACTTAAATAATCACTTAAACCCGCATAGCGCGTTATCTTACAAATCGTATCGGCATCTAATCCACTGATCAATGTATTATTATTAGCGGGAGCATCCTCTTGCCTGACTGCTCCTATATCAATACTCAATATATCTGTTTCTCTCAAAATGGGTTCTACCAATTCTATCTCATTTTTAATACTTCCCAAACGATATGCATCAAACAATAGGGTATCTAATAGATTGATTTCTTCTTGTGAATTTAAAAAAGTCTGATAGGCTATATTGGTAAAATTAAAAAGATTGGTAGGTTTCTCCATAATAATCTGCGTCAGATAAGACTGTGAATCAATATGTTTATCGAGCATTCCCAAATCAAAACGGGAATCTACCACACTGAGATTTACCTTTTTCTCTAACACATCATAAGATCTGTAAGTAGCATAGGTCAGGGCTTGTGAACCTCCTAGTACAACCGGTATATGTTTTAATCGTAATAAGAAAGAGATTAATTCCTTGACGACTAATTCTGTATCAGCCAGTGTTTCTCCTACAATTATGTTCCCTAAGTCAACAACTTGTGTATTCCAATTTCCTACAAATAATCGATAGAATTCCTTTCGTACTTGGGTCAAATCTTTACCGGTACCGGAATTATTTCTAGCATTTCTATCTTCGGGCACACCAAATATAACAATTACATCCTGCCATGCTTCCAGATCATTTTCGTCAACATCCAATCCTATCATCCTGCCAATACTTCCTTCCGGAAGTGATTGGGCATACGAAACAAGGGAAGTATCTACAGCTTGCAAAAAATTATTCAGTTTATTCATATTTGGGGAATAACCTAAAGGGGGATGTTTAAGTAAATTTCTATGCTACAAAGTTAATCAAAAAAAAAGATATAAAAAAATGATTATTTCTTTTTTCTGGTGGCCTGTTTTGTTTTTTTCTTTTTTGGTGTTTTTTTAGCGATAATTTCCTTTACCTTTTCTAGTGTTAATTTATCAATTTTAGTAGTTTTTGGTAGTTCTATTTTTGTCTTACCACTAATAATATTAAAACGACCCCAACGGGCTTTTTCAACTCGTATATTTTCTTCTTCCCAATTCAGGAGAATTTTGTCAATATCTTTTTGTTTTTTGGTCTCTATCAATGCTACAATATCTTCTTGCTTTAAATTATCAAAATCGTATTTTTTATTGACATTGATAAATTGACCATTCCATTTAATATAAGGTCCAAATCTCCCTACGCCCTTCTGCACCGGAAATCCTTCGTATTCGGCAATGGGTGCATCGGCTTTTTCTTTTGCAAGAATCAGTTCTACAGCATCATCGAGTGTTACTTGCATCGGGTCAGATCCTTTGGGCAAAGAAACAAACTTAGAGTCATATTTTATATAAGGTCCAAAACGCCCATTGGAAACAATGACATCTGCCTCTTTATATTTTCCTAAATTTTTGGGTAATTGGAATAAATCCAAGGCTTGTTCCAAGGTGACATTTGTAATGGTTTGAGCACCTTGTAAGCTGGCAAACTTAGGTTTTTCTTCATCGGTCACTTCACCTATTTGTACCATAGCGCCATAACGACCCAATCGGGCATATACGTTTTTACCACTTTTAGGATCGGTTCCTAGTAGTCTTTCTCCCTTAGCTCTTTCTGCATTTTCGGAAACGTGTAAAACCTTCGCATGAAAATCACTGTAAAAGTTTTTTATAATGCTTGTCCATTCTTTTTTCCCCTCTGCTATTTTATCAAAATCCGATTCTACTTTTGCCGTAAATCCATAATCCAATACGTGTTCAAAATTTTCCACCAAAAAATCATTGACAACTCTACCAATATCTGTAGGAACTAATTTTCCTTTGTCCGCTCCAATGGTTTCGGATAGTTTTTTTTCGGACAATGAATCTTCCTGTAAAACCAACTGAACATAATTTCTTTTTTTTCCTCCCAACACCGGTTTTTCAATATAGCCTCGTCTTTGAATGGTAGAAATAGTGGGAGCATAAGTAGAAGGACGACCAATACCCAGTTCCTCTAATTTTTTGACCAATGCGGCTTCCGAAAAACGATAAGGAGCTTTGGTAAAACGTTCTGTAGCAGTAATTTTTTGATTTATAACTGGTTCATTTACACGCATTCGCGGTAAGATTCCGGATTGTTCGGTATCCTCGCCATTATCGGTTCCTTCGGTATAGACTTTTAGGAATCCATCAAATTTAATCACTTCACCATTGGCGACAAACACCTCTTTGTTTCGATCGTTTTTTATTTTGACCGAGGTACGTTCCAATTGCGCATCACTCATTTGAGAAGCGATGGTTCGTTTCCAAATCAAACTATACAGTCTATCTTCATCATAACCAACAGCAATGTGTTTATTACTCATATTGGTCGGTCTAATGGCTTCGTGCGCTTCTTGCGCTCCTTTGGATTTTGTTTTATAGTTACGGGGTTTGCTGTACGAATCTCCGTAGCTATTTATAATGGTGTCTTTGGCATCCTTTTTAGCATCATCTGATAAACTTACACTATCTGTTCTCATATAAGTAATCAA
>CAYNFJ010000032.1:0-19065 GCA_964396505.1 uncultured Polaribacter sp.
TTAAATCCCATTGTCAAGGGGGCGCCGGTAAATGGCAACATTACATAAGCGCCTAATGTCATATTGGTAATGTTACAAACACCTACTTCTATATCCGGAACACTGATGTTAAACCCGGCTTTTACTCCGGTGGGTTGTAAGTCTATATAGGGACCATCTTCAGAAAAACCGGTGTTTGGAATCACGTTTTGTAAACTGTTGACAAAACTAAGAGCCCCTTTAAATTCGATGGGATTATCACCATCCATATCTACTTTTACATCGGTTTTAATATCCGATCCACTATTGAATTCCAAATAATTAAATGAAACTTTGAGTAATGGGACAATGTCAATGGCAAATTTGTTAAAACGTGCTGCCGTTTTTATACTGGGCATCTCAGCGATGGCAAAAGGTTTTTTGACAAGGGTGGAAATGCTCATTCCTTTTTGCGGATTAGCCACACTCACTTTTAATAATTCCGGAATAATCGTGATAGATTTTCCTTTGAATTGAGGTTGGAACTTGTACTCTGCAAAAAATGCCGTTTCGGTCACATAGGTTTTTAAATTGGGAATTTTTGGGGCTTGATTTTTAAGTGTGCTCAGTAATTCCTCAACCTTTGACAAGATGGTATCTTGAACAGTTTGTATTTCTTGTTTCGCTTTTTTCTCCAAGGCTTCTTTCTCTGATTCAGCCGCTTTTTTTATCTTCTCTAGATTTTTATTTTCAATGAATAAGATATCATTCTTCAATTTTTCAATATCCTCTCTGATACGAGTAATATCTTGGACAAAACCACTTAGAGAATCTCCTAAATGTAAATCCAATAACAAATCCAATAATTTGATGGCTCCAAATATTTTGGCAACGGGTAGATTGTCCAATTCTTTAAATACATCGGATGGATTAAAATGCAGGTTTTTTAAATCATGGAGTGCACCTCCTACAGCTCCTTGTATTTTACTGAGAGCATTCACGGGCATATTGGGCGTTAAAAAACCGCCTGAACTTTCAGAACCACCGGTAAAATCTATTACCGTATCCATAACACTGGCAAAAATGCTTCCTTTGTTTCGGTCGTCTTCCAGCGCTATTTGTACCGGTTTTTTGCTATTGGTTATCTTATCTATCGCGTCAATATATACCTCGGCAATGCGCATAATGGGGTGAAACTTTATGGCATCGGTATGCTTTGCCGGATAGGTAATGGCGCCGAATTGGATGCTTTTGGTTTCAAAATTGGTTTCACCACCGATCAGACTTTTGGCAAAAGCAACGTCTTGTCCGTTGTACGCAACCTTTGTATAGGTATCATACACCGATTTGTGATAGTTATTGATGACTTTGGAGATCAAGGCTTTATTCAAGGCAACTCCATTTTCAACAAAAGCCAACGGCATACGCAAGTGATGCTCTTTTCCTTCTTTGTCCGTACTGATGATATCAAATTTAAAGCCTTTACCGGCTACATTGATTAAAAAAGCCTTGTGTACACCATCCTTAATAATAGAGGCACTTTCCGGTTTGTCAATAAAAGGTGTTTTTTGGGCAATAATTTTTATTTCTTGGAAAGGAAATTTAATAAAGGTATCATTGGGGTCTGTTTCGTGATAATGCACCGTATCTTCTACAATTACCACAAATTTACGTTGTTTGTTTACCGCTGCTTTGGTGCCTTTATCAAATTTTCTCTCCGTAACGGTTACCAAAGAAGCTTTATGTCCAAAGGGAAATAGATAACCGGCTTCTACAATTTTTACATAATGATCCCGTCCTAATGTTGCCAAATGTTCCCAAGCAATGATATTTAAGTTATTGGCGGCAGCCGGGGTTTTGAATTTAGCTTGCCAATCTATATAAGCGCCTAGATTGGAAAGTATCAGTTTTTTTACAGTGACGGGTTCCGGTTTGTAATTGGAAATGTTGTAATTGGATGTGAGATGTACTAATTTCTGTCTGTTATTGGCGTCTAATGAGGCTCTAAAAGGTTGGTTGAGTGCTTGATCATCAGAGGCATCGGCAGAGGCTTCAAAAGCCCAGAGCGCCCGGATGGTTTTTAGTTTGGGCAATACGTCAGCGGTTTTACCATCTTTGGTCTTAACTCCCAGTCGGGTGTGCCATAATTCAACTATTTCACCGGGTTGATTGGTGGGGAAAGTAATTCGATCTGTATAAACGCCCTTGTCAGCAGGTTTTATAGTAGAAAAACTGTATATAGGTTTTTGTCTTAAACCGCCTACGAGTCTGAAATTTTCAGATTTTCCAGGGGTTTTAATGGCAATTCTGTGATAAAAATCGTTGATTTGATTGGGCGAAATATAAAGTAATGCGGGTGCTTCTATAGCTGTATATAAAGCATCAATAGGTTCCACCTTTTTTATATAACGCAGGTTGTGAGCCACATTGTAATTGGGTTGCAAGGTCTTGGCTGTAGATCCAATGAGTACCTTGTTCAATTGATTATTTTCGTATAAAGGTGTCTTGTTCTTTTCAACTACTTTTACTGCGTACTGAATTTCTTGTTTATCCAAATACCGTGTATGATTTTTCACGGGAATTTTAATCCCCGGATAGGTGGGTTGTTTAAGAGTAGGCAATGTGTCCAATTCTATCCAAGCGCGTTTATCTACCCGCAAGCTAAATTTAGACCAATCTAATAATGCTTCGATACTGAGATCAAAACCTTTTAGATTATTTTTTAATTCATAAACCAACCGGCTTTTTTGGGCGCGAATGTGTCTGGTAGGTAGTTTAACAGGGTCAGAAGCCGCGCTTGTACTGGCTTCGTAATAAGCTTCTTCCAAGGTGTGTTGCGTAGGAAAATAAACCACAACAATTCCTTTTTTTTGTGGATCAGCCAGTTCTACACCGACCAAATGGTTGTTTTCAACTTGCGTAACGCTCTCGGGTGTATTTCCGGTTTTTACAAGATTACGGTCTTGTATTTTGGGTTTTGTGGCAACGGCTTTGAACCGTTTATTGTTGTTACTGACTTTTACTTTTGTTTGAAGCGGTGTTACTTGGATTTTCCGGTTTTTTACAGGACTAACTTTAACCGGTTTTATGTTTCCCGGATTGATAAATTGATGGTTGAATCCTTTAAGCTTAAAGTTATGAAACTCAAACTCTAAGAACATCATATCATCGGGACGTACTACTTTAATTTTTATAGAAGTCTCGGGGATATATTCCAGTTTATCACCCTCTGCGGTCAATACCGAAACTTGAGGCTTTTTTGCCTTGTCGAACTTGGAATGTATGGCTATTTTATTGTCATTTTGAGGTGTTGCCACAGCTATGGCTCCGGAGATATTGGGTTGAAATGCGTTGAGAACCGGTGTAAGTTGATATTGGGTTACTTGGTTCTTTATACCAAAAAGTTCCAAATCTGACTTCTCTTTGTCTCCCGTAAGATTGAATGATCCTATAGGGTTATTGATCCATTGATCCGCATTACTCATTTTGGCAGTCAAAAAGAATTCCGGTTGAGTACGATTGTAATCCAATACATAAAAATAGGTAGAGAAATGTAGAAAATGTGCCGCATCTTTTTTGTTTGATATTCTTAATTTCCCATTTTTATCCGTAATCCATAAGGCTCTAAAAGTATTGTTGTTTTCCGTAGAAAGCACACTAAAATTAAAAGAAGGCTGGTCTGTTCCTGCTTCTAATTTATACACATGGTCTATATGGATATTTTCGATTAATTTTTTCCAATTTTCATTACCGTTTATACTAATTCTAACCCCATTTTGTGTCTTTTCTGTAATTAGACTGCTAAAATCATTTGCTTCGGTTTCTTCGGGAGTAATTTGTATGGATTGAGTAGTAAAATCCTCACCAAGTACCCGAAAATTTTTTGTTTGATTTCCTTTAAATTTAAAATGCCATCGATGGTTGATTTGACAATGATATAGCCCTTTTAAATCAATGCGATCGGTTTGATTTAAGGGAACTAAACGAGTGTTTAAACGAGTAGTTGAAGTAATCGAACGAATGCCGTTTATCCAATCGGTAAAATCAATTTCATTATCCAAATCAAATTGGGGTATCTGAATATGTAATCGCCAATGAGTCAATCCTTTGGTGATAACAGCATGCATGTCAAATGAAAGGTCTGTATGAATAATCCGTAGATTTTTTGCCTTAATTACTATTTGGTTATCACTGTCTAAAACCTTAATAGAAAGTGATTTTCCAAAAAAATCGGGATGTATTTCCCAAACTATTTGCTCATTTTGAATAATGGCAAAATAGTGTTTGGTGTGTTTCACCTCAAAATCTTGATTCGTAAAAGAAGTTAAAGAGTTGATTATAGGGTTAGCTGCTAAGGCGCTGGCTCCTAAAGTTTTGACAAATTCTCTTCTTTCAGGTGATACGGGTTGTGCTGAAGGATTGGAACGAAGTAAATTTCTGATTTTTTGTAGATTGTACTGTGAAAGGTTCATAACAAAGGAATTAGATGGCACTAATTTAGTAAAAAAACATACAACTAATCCAAAAAGTTATTAATAATTATTAAGTTTTTTATTCTTTGTTATATAGGGTATTAAGAAAATTTTTTTGGTAAAAAAACGTTTTTTTAAAACAATTCCCCAACTTCACTTTTAATAAAAGTAATGGTGGCAGCAGAAGGATGCGCACTGTTTATTCCCTCTTTTAAAATAGCCTCTTGAAGTTCTGATGCGGTTGAGATATGCGTGTCTGCCATTTTATTTCTCAACAGTTGCAGTGTAGTGTTTTTAGCAGTTACAATCATACTCCAGCAAGTATCTGACATATAAATCTGTTGTGATAAGTTGTGTTCAAATTCTTGTTCCACATTGGAAACAAGTTTTTGAAAATAACTATCTAAATCATTGGAAAGCGGTTTGACACGTGTGAGCAGTTGATTGGGATCGATTCGTTCTAAAAAGAGTACCATACGTTCATAAGCTTGTAAACGGAGTGGAAAACTCTGTTTTTGATTCTCTTTGTGCAGATAAAAACGTCTTCTGTTTACTTCGTGTTGAATATGTTTTGAAAAGAAATAAAATGCAACCGCTCCGGTTATCACAGATGGGAGAGTGTATGAGAGGATTTCTAGAATTTTATCGGATTGTATCATAACGGACGATTTAAAGCCTACAAAAATAATCTTTTTACCGATATTATTTGTTATAAATAATTTGCTTGGTTTTGCTAATAAATTCTACTTTTGTCGTCTAAATGAAAAATTCACCAAATATTATTTTTAACAAGCAGTTTAATATAGCTTTGTTTTTCTTCTTAATTTCAGCCTTTTACGGATGGTTGATGCGTTTGCAGCATGTGGTAGATATTCCTTACTTTGAATATGCTCATTTTATACAAGCTCATTCGCATGTTACATTTTTAGGTTGGGGTTTTCTAGGTGTTAGCAGCCTGATAAGGAACTTGTTTTTACCTCAAAGTCTGGAAAACAGTACTTACAAACTATTGTTCTATTTGATGGTAGGGAGCTTGTTTGGTTTGCTGATTAGCTTTCCTTTGCAGGGCTATCATTTTTTTTCAATTCTGTTTTTGAGTGTTTTCTTATTGACGAGTTATGTGTATTTAGCTAAGATTTATATTGAATTACGAAGCATCAAGGCACTGAGTTCCCGTTTTGTAAAAACCGGTATTTTTTACTACTATGTATCTAGTTTGGCAATTTGGATGGTGGCTTTTGTGACCTTGCATTATGGTAAAAATGATTTGTATCACAATACCATTTATTTTTATTTACATTTTCTGTACAATGGTTTCTTTGTCTTAGTACTTTTTGGGCTATTGATTCGATATTTTGAAAAACAAGAGAAACCAATTGATAGTCGGTATGTTACAAAGTTTTACCAATTTACAAACTGGGCGGTTATACCAGCCTATGCCTTGTCCTTACTATGGAGTACGATGCCTTCATATGTAGTTGGTATTGGGTTTGTAGCGGTGGGTTTACAGTTGATTTCCGTTTATTATTTGGTTAAAATGATTAAGAGTATGCAATGGGTTTATGAAAACAGGCTCATTAAAATTCTTGCTCAGACTGTTTTTGTGTCTTATGTATTGAAAATTAGTTTACAATTTCTCAGTGCATTTCCACAAGTTACAGTGGTTGCCGTACAGTATAAATCCTATTTTGTGATAGGTTATATCCATTTGTTTACCTTGGGATTTATGAGTTTGTTTATTTTTCTGCTGGCTTATTTTCAAGTAGGTGCTCGTCTATCCAAAACAGGAATTAGTCTGTTGTTATTGGGTATAATTATTAGTGAATTCCTGTTGTTTTTACAAGGAATTTTATATTATATTTCCGGATATAAGATGAGTAATTTCGCTGAAATTCTAATGCTTGTCAGTTTGTTTATGCCCGTGGGGCTACTCATTATATTGATAAGAAGTGCGTTTAAAAAGGTTGCTGATCCAATATAGGTAACATCTTGTTTTTAAAATCACCTATGGCATATTTTATAAATTCTTCATCCGGTGGAAATGGAACTTCTTTATTTTGAAGTGCTTTTACATATTTTTGTTCAATAGCCCGTTGATCACCACGATATTTAGCAAAAATATTTTCAAATTTAGCTTCTCCGAATAGGGGAGTAACAGCCATTTGAGTGTTGGAATTCAAGTTTTTGATAGCAATTCCACCGTCTATTCGTGCCGCTTTTCTTTGTTGAAACATCTTTACTTCTGCTTGAACGGTAATGATTTTATCTCTTTTGATATCGTTTCCTAAGCTGTCTTTAGCCACATTTCCATTCTCGTCATAAACATATTCCCAACCGTCTTTGATACGGGCTTGTTGCGGAATGGTTTCGGTATTGACCTGTTCCGGAGTAATTTGAATTTTGTCAAGGTTTACAGTTGCTTCATAATCGTAATGTGTGTTTGGATCTTGTTGTGCATTGTAGATAACCCATTGATTTTGCATATTCGATTCGTTGATGTTAGTTAAATCCACAAAAGCCTTGGTATCTAATGATTTAGGTGTCTTATCTTGAACTTTTAATAGAACAAAACTACTTCCTTTTTTCTTGGCTTGATTAATTAAATTTTCCAGATTATCAACGTAGTTTGGGTTTACAAATTCCAGATCATTAAAAGTTTTATAGGCCTTGCGGGCATCCATTTTAGATCCGGAGAGCTCTTGCGTTCCTTTGTTGTACAGAAAATCGGAGTATTCTTTTAAAGATTGTGCAATATCCGATGTAAAATCGTGGGTATCAAATTGTACCATTTTACCGTCATAATACAAGGGAAGAAGGGATTCTACATCATCTTGACGTACATCCATCGCCATATAAGTGGCATATATTTTCTTGAGATTAGCCGGATTTTTTTCTTTTTTTAAACGTTTGATATTTTGAATATCCCGATCGTAGGCTTTGTCATAAGCCTCTTTTAAAGACGGAATTAGTTTTTGGTTCGATTTTTTGTTTTTGTCCTGAGATAAGGCTGAGTAAGCGATGTCAAAGGCTTGGTCGTATTTGCCTTCTGAAATATTCTTTTCTGCTTTTTTAGCAGATCCACAAGAACTTAAAACTATTAAAATACTGATAAATATAGATGCTTTTCCCCACATAATAATTGTATATTTTGGATTTAAAACCCAAAGATACTAAATTATGAGCTAGATTTTTAGGATGATTGTAAAAAAATGCGTTCTAATTAATTTTTTGCCGGAGCTATTTTTCCGGAACAATTACCAAAACCTATCCTTGTTTGTTCATTTTTACAATAACCTCGTATAATTACGGTATCGTTATCTTCCAAAAATTTGCGTTCGCTACCATCCTTGAGTTTGATTTTTTTGGTACCACCCCATGATAGTTCCAACAGAGAACCAAAACTATCTTCGGTGGGTCCGGAGATGGTACCGCTTCCCAATAAATCACCTGATCGAATGTTACAGCCATTGATGGTGTGATGTGCCAGTTGTTGATTCATCGTCCAATACAAGTATTTAAAGTTGGTTTTGCTCACTACCGTTTCTTTATTGCCTTTAGGTTTAATAGCTACTTGCAAATGTATATCAAAACTGTGGTTTCCTTCGGCGGTAAGATAGGGGAGTGGTTGTGGATCTTGTTTGGGACTTTTGACGCGGAAAGGTTCCAAGGCATCCATTGTAATAATCCAAGGGGAGATGGTAGTAGCAAAGTTTTTACCTAAAAAGGGACCTAAGGGTATATATTCCCATTTTTGAATATCTCTGGCACTCCAATCGTTCATCAAAACCATTCCAAAAATGTGTTCTTCGGCTTCTTCAATAGGAATCGATTTACCCAGGCGGTAGCCGTCTGTGGTTATAAAAGCGGTTTCCAATTCGAAATCCAAAAGTTGGGAAGCTCCAAATATCGGAGTCGTAGTGCCTTTTGGCATCATTTGTCCTTTGGGACGACGAATTTTGGTGCCTGAAACAACCACAGAAGAAGCACGACCGTGATAGGCTACGGGAATATGTTTCCAATTGGGTAATAAAGCATTATCAGGGTCTCTAAACATTTTCCCTACATTTGTAGCATGTTCCAAACTGGAATAAAAATCGGTATAATCTCCAATATCTACCGGTAATAACATTTCTACATCTTGAATTGAAAATAAGATGGCTTGCCGATGATTTTTATTATTTTGAAGCCGGTCGTTTTCAATATCAAATAAATCGGCTATCCGGTTTCTGACACTCCTCCAGCGTTTTCTACCGTGTGAAATAAAGTCATTTAAAGTGTCTTGTAAAAAAACATCTTCTGAAAGTCTGATGCCCTTAAAGTAGCCCAATTGGTGAAGGGCTCCTAAATCAATGACAGTATCGCCAATACGTGTTCCAATAGTTATAATATCATCTTTGGTGATAAATACTCCAAAAGGAATGTTTTGTATAGGAAAATCGCTGTTTTCAGGAATTTCTAACCAGGTTTTTCTGTCGGGATTGTTGGCTGTTATTTGCATAAGGAAAATTTGTTGTATGACTTTAATAAAGTCCAAATATAGCGGAATATCAATACATCCAAAAATATTTTAAAAAAATTAACGAATAAAAAACCCATTGCTTTGGAACAATGGGTTTAGCATGTTGTTATTAAGATGATTATCTCTTTAAATCAATTTTTACTTCTTTAACTTTTCCTTGTCTGATTCCATGTTCATCAACGGCTTTGATATCAAAGATGGTGACCAATTGACCGGGTTTAGCCTTGTCAATAGTTCGGATGGCTTCTTCTGTAAAGCTGTTCCCTTCGACAAATACGGTTAATTGTCCGGGTACTTTAATTTTGAAAGATGTTACATCAAATGTTTTTCGGTCTTGCGTTCTGATTGCACTTACTTTTGCCTGACGTAGGGTTGTCTTGAGCATCGTAACTTTTCCTTTTACAGAATTTACCAATCCTTCAATTTCCAAAGATTTTTTATCATCTTTTGAGTAGTATTTACGGGTTTTGGCATCCGGTGCAATCTTGGGTTGGGTTTTTACAGGCTTGGCCTTGGGTTTGGATTTTACGGCAACCGGTCTGTCTATATATACCGGTTTCTCAACATATTCGGTTTTGTAAACTACCTTTTCAACGACATTTTCTTTAGAAATAACTCTATAGGTAGAGTTAAATCCGACACGAACAGGTGTACCATCATACATTACATTGAAACTCCCGTTTATTGTGTGTTCTCCGGGTTCGGGAGCGTTAAAATCAACTAAAATGGCGCCATTGGCAGCATATTTTTTATTTAATTTTCGCCCGTTCATTACAATATTAAAGGGTTCGGCACTGTCGTCAAAACGTCCCATTACAATTCGTCCGGTAACATGTTCATCGGGATAATAGGCCCCTTTGTCCAATCGTACAATACCGGTGTAGTTTCGCATGGCAAATTCTTTTTCAAATTCTCCACTGTTCATCGAGTTGATTAATTCTTGCTCAATCAACCGAATATCAGCTTGCATCTGTGTAATATTAAATATGGACGCCATCGCCGGGAACGATTCGAATTTAAAATTCAACCAATTGATAATATTTCCTTTGTAATCTACTAATTCCTTAGTTTGAAATTTAGAAGTCACCATAGAAGCTACCGTACCATAGCCTTTTCCTAATGCCTTTTCAAAATTAGTTTTATACTCGGCTATTTTATCCATAAATTCTTGTCCATGAGGGGTATATTCTTTTCCGTCAAAGAAATACTCGTCCAAAAAATCACTACTGGTTAATTTCTCAAAAGAAGAACGTGCTTCATCTTCTCCCAAAGTTCCGTCATAGATGCTGTCCTTTACAGATTCCAGATAATAGAAGAATTCGTTTGAGGCTTTTTCAGCATTAGTAAGCCGCTTGTAAATAGGCATATACCTCAAGCTGTCTTCTTTGACATTTCTTTCTAGAATCCCTTTGTAAAAATCATTTTTCACCTTTGTAACCGATGTAGATTCTTCTAATTTTTCATTCATATAACCAAAAGAAGTAATCATTTTACTATCATCTTTACAAGAAGAAAAAACAACGACCAAAGTGGCTAATAAAAAAAGTCTGTACAGTAACTTGTTCATTTTCACGATAAATATTTAACTAATAACTTGTTGGCAAAAGTAAGAAATTAATTTATTTTAAAGAAATATCTTACATTTCTTATTAAACAGATTATGAACAATTTTAATACGACAAAATTACTATCTTTGAACACTTAAATTTAATTACCATTATGAAGAAAGATACGCAAATATTCGATTTGATAAAAGACGAAAAAAAACGTCAAAAAATAGGTTTGGAGTTAATTGCTTCTGAAAATTATGTCAGTAAACAAGTCCTTAAAGCGATGGGATCTGTGCTGACCAATAAATATGCAGAAGGATATCCCGGCAAAAGATATTATGGTGGGTGCGAAGTGGTTGATGAAGTAGAACAATTGGCTATCGATCGAGCTAAAGAACTTTTTGGAGCTGTATATGTCAACGTGCAACCGCATTCAGGTTCTCAAGCCAATGCCGCCGTTTATCAAGCTGTTTTGAAGCCCGGTGATACCATTTTAGGCTTTGATTTATCACACGGCGGACATTTGACACACGGATCTCCGGTCAATTTTTCCGGTAAGTTATATCGTATTGTATCTTATGGAGTTGATAAAGAAACCGGACAATTGAATTATGATCGTATTCAAGAAATTGCGGATAAAGAAAAACCAAAATTAATAATTGCAGGAGCATCGGCCTATTCGCGCGATATCGATTTTAAGCGATTTAGAGCTATTGCCGATAGTGTAGGCGCTTTATTATTAGGTGATATCTCGCATCCTGCCGGATTGATAGCAAAAGGAATATTAAACGATCCGATTCCATATTGTCATATTGTTACGACTACTACTCATAAGACCCTTCGTGGACCTCGTGGCGGTATGATATTGATGGGTGAAAATTTTGATAACCCTTGGGGAATTACACTTAAAAACGGCAAATTACGTAAGATGTCTGCCATCCTCAACTCATCTGTTTTTCCCGGTATGCAAGGAGGTCCCTTAGAGCATGTCATTGCAGCCAAAGCCGTAGCTTTTAAAGAAGCGCTGAGTGATGATTTTTTATATTACCAAGTTCAAATCAAAAAAAATGCAGAAGCTATGGCAAAAGCTTTTGTTGAAAAAGGCTATAATTTAGTTTCTGGAGGAACAGATAATCACTTGATGTTGATTGATTTAAGAAATAAAAATATCACCGGTAAACAAGCGGAAAACGCGTTGGTCAAGGCGCATATAACCGTCAATAAAAATATGGTGCCTTTTGATACACAGTCACCCTTTATTACTAGTGGTATTCGTGTGGGTACACCGGCTATTACTACGCGTGGTTTAGTAGAAAAAGATATGGCTGTTATTGTAGATTTGATAGATCAGGTAATTGTCAATTTTGAAAACGAAGAAATCATCAAAGAAGTAGCCGGAAAAGTGAAAAAAATGATGAAAAACTATCCAATTTTTGCATAAATTTTTGATTTTTAACTTTTTTGTTTACTTTAGTTCAATCTTTAGTCAAAAAAGTTAAAAATCAATTATGGGATTTCAATATGTAAAACCAATCACTTCTCAAGAAGAAAGAAGTCAACTTATCCGCTTTATCTTACAGGATATCAAGGCGTTTGAAAGAATGCTCAAGGAGGGTTTATTCGAAAAAAAAACCTACAGAGTAGGGGCTGAACAAGAATTTTGTATTGTCAACAAAGCTTTTAGACCTTCGTTTAAAGCGCTGGAAATATTAGATGCTATCGATGATTCACATTTTACTACAGAATTAGGTTTGTTCAATTTAGAAATAAACTTAGATCCCTATTTGCTACAAAAAGATTGTTTTTCCAAATTGAATACTCAATTGGTACAACTTCTTGACAAAGCGCACAATGCTGCGCAAAAAGTGGCAGATGATAAAATAATCTTGACCGGTATTTTACCTACTTTGGGAGCCAAAGATTTGGTTTTTGAAAACATGACTCCTCACGAGCGCTATCAGACATTGAATAAAATATTATCCGATTTAAAACAAGAAGATTTTAGATTGTATATAAAAGGGGTAGATGAATTGTTTTTAAAACACAAAACCATTCTATTTGAAGCTTGTAATACCAGTTTTCAAATCCATCTGCAGATTGATCCCGACGATGCCGTTGCTATGTATAATTGGTCGCAAATGATTGCCGGACCCGTACTAGCCATTGCGAGTAATTCGCCCTTGTTACTAGGTAGAGAATTGTGGAGTGAAACACGGATTGCTCTTTTCCAACAAAGTATCGATACACGAAATACCACCTATTTATTACACGAAGAACGCCCCAGAGTGGGTTTTGGAAATGAATGGATTACCGAATCTATAGCCGATGTCTATAAAGATGATGTAGCACGGTACCCTGTTATACTTACATCGGATGAAATAACGGAAGATGCTATGGAAAGTTTAGATAAAGGGATTATACCCGAACTGCAAGCCCTTAATCTGCATAATGGTACTTTATATAAATGGAATAGATTGTGTTATGGGGTTCATAACAATGTCCCTCATCTGCGAATAGAAAACAGATACATCCCTTCTGGTCCTAGCATAGAAGATGAGATAGCCAACACGGTTTATTGGATAGGTCTGATGATGGGAATGCCTGAGGAATACAATGAAATATGGAAATTAGTTTCATTTCACGATGCGCGTGGTAATTTTAACAACGCTGCCCGCACCGGTTTGGAGAGTACTTTCAATTGGTTTGACAAGTCTTATACCGCCCGGAAATTAACTAAAAAAGTATTGATTCCAATGGCGCGAAAAGGACTTAAAAAATTACAAATTAATCCCCAAGATATTAATCATTATCTAGGGATTATTGAAGATAGATTATTACGCAATACCACTGGAAGTAAATGGATTACACGTAGTTATAGAAATTTAAAAAATACGGTATCTACAGATGAAGCAAATGTTATAGTTACTGCTGCGATGTACCATAGACAGCGTTCCGGAATTCCTGTTTCAAAATGGGAAATTGCTACTTCAACAGAAGGAAATAAAATTCCGGATAAATATGATAGTGTTGGAAGGGTAATGGAAACACAACTCTTTGCCGTCAATGAAAATGATCCCATCCGATTGGTGAACAAAATTACCAAATGGAAAAAAATTCACCATTTACCTGTGGTAAACAACGAACAGAGTATTGTAGGTGTGATTACGACTAAAATCCTGGATGAATTAAAAGATGATGATGATTTATTACCCGATGGAATGCTTACAAAAGAGGTGATGTCCAGAAGTGTGGTAATGGTCACTTCAGACACCTCTATAGAAGAAGCTACAGCCGTTATTGAACGACAAGGGGTCAATTGTCTCTTGGTGATGGAGAATAAACATCTTGTAGGAATATTTAATAAGCAATTAATACCTGAATAATAGATAATATTTTTGTACTTTCGCTCCTCTTTTTTAAGATGAGATTGAATGGTAACAATTGAAGCTTTTGGTAAAAAAATAGAAATAGGACGCTTTTTAATAAAAAAGTTTGTTTCTAAAGAAGCCCCTACACTAATCTTGTTGGCTGGGATTCATGGCAATGAAATATCAGGATTTTTTGCCATACAAAATGTGCAAGAACAAATAGAGGCGCAGTCCCTTGTTTTTAAAGGGAATTTATATGCGCTAAGCGGTAATCTCAACGCCATTTCCAAAGGAATACGATATGAAAATGAGGATTTAAACAGACTCTGGTCAGACGAAAAGATAGAAGTATTGTATCATAAAAATACTGATTTAACTCCGGAAGAAAAAGAACAAAAGGAATTGTTTACCATTATTAAAGATATTTTTGCGACGCATACCGGCGATTTCTTTTTTGTAGATTTACATACAACTTCTTCTCCAACTACTCCTTTCTTAACGATTAGTGATTCTATCAACAACCGTTGTTTTTCAGCTCATTTTCCGGTTCCGGTTGTGTTGGGTATCGAAGAATATATTCAAGGACCTTTGCTTACGTATATCAATGAATATGGCTATATAGGAGTAGGCTTTGAAGCAGGTCAACATCACGATCTACAAGCTATTAAGATGAATGAAGCTTTTATATGGATGGCCTTGGTGCATACTGGTTGCCTTCGTTTGGAAGATGTGACAGAATATGATAATTATAAAAAAACTTTAAATCAACTCGGAGGTTTTACAAAACAATTTTTTGAAATAGATTATAAATATTCCATTGATAAGGATGAAGATTTTAAGATGAAAGAAGGCTATGAAAATTTTCAAAAAATTGCCAAAGGAGAGCCATTAGCCTTAAGTGATGCGCAAGATGTTATCGCTCCATATCAAGGACGTATTTTTATGCCCTTATACCAAAGTCAGGGAGAAGACGGTTTTTTTATCATTTCACGTATATCCAAATTTTGGTTAATGCTCTCTCGATATAGCAGAAAACTCCAATTTCACAATCTTTTACGTATCTTACCCGGCATAAAACAATCTAAATACGATGCCTATACCTTAGTGGTCAATCCTAAAATAGCCAAGGTGTTAACAGACGAAATTTTTCATCTTTTTGGTTACAGAAGAAAGGTGAAAGAAGGCAATAAATGCTTGTATAGCAGAAGAGATCGGAAAATCATGCCATTGCAATAAAATAAATTCTTGTTTTCAATGTTCTTAACAAGAAATTAATAAAGAAATCATAAAAAAAATTTGTTTCTAACAGAAAGATGTGTTAGCGCCTTTTTTTTTTCTATTTTTGCAACCAATGGAATTCACAGCATCTCAAATAGCAGCTATTTTAAATGGCAAGGTAGAAGGAGACGAGAATATTACGATCTCCAAATTATCTAAAATCGAAGAAGGGGAAACAGGAGGTATTTCTTTTTTGGCAAATCCTAAGTACACCAACTATATATATACTACAAAAGCGTCGGTGGTAATTGTCAATGACAGTTTTATTCCGGAAAAAGCAATTTCTTGTACTTTGATAAAAGTGCCGGATGCTTATCAAGCTTTTACCCAATTACTGAGTTATTACAATCAACTTAAAAATGAAAAGATAGGAGTTGAAAAACCAAGTCATATCAGTGAGTCGGCTCGTATGGGTGAACAAGTGTATGTTGGGGCTTTTGCATACATAGGAGAAAATGTAAAAATAGGTAAGAATGTAAAAATATATCCACAAGTATATATTGGAGATGATTGTAGTATTGGTGATAATACCATATTTTATGCCGGAGTAAAAGTCTATTCCGATAGTGTTATCGGTAGCGATTGTATCCTTCACGCCAATGCAGTGGTAGGTTCCGACGGTTTTGGTTTTGCACCCAATAAAAATGGAACATTCGATAAAATTCCACAAATCGGAAATGTCATAATAGGTGACCGTGTTGAAATTGGAGCTGAAACAACTATAGATAGAGCTACGTTTGGTAGTACTGAGTTAAAAGATGGGGTGAAATTGGATAATCATATTCAAATAGCACACAATGTTGTGATTGGTGAAAACACCGTTATCGCAGCGCAAACCGGTATTGCCGGATCTACTAAAATAGGGAAGAACTGTATGATTGGCGGGCAGGTAGCCATAGCCGGACACATCAGTATTCCCGATAATGTAAAGATGGGTGCCAAAACAGGTGTGGCATCCAGCCCCAAAGAAGGCGCTATCTTACAAGGATCACCTGCTATGAATTACAGAGATTATTTTAGATCATCGGCTATATTTAGAAACTTACCCAAATTAAAACAACAAGTAGATAACTTAACTAAAAAAATAAAAGAAAACGAGTAATGGCTAATCAAAAAACGATACAAAAAGAAATTACGATTACCGGTATTGGTTTACATACCGGCAGGGATGTTACTCTAAGATTTAAACCGGCTCCTATTAATTCGGGATTTGCTTTTGTAAGAGTAGATTTAGAAGGAAATCCTGTGATAGAAGCGAATGCCCGGTATGTCAATAGTACTGAAAGAGGAACCAATCTTGAAAAAAATGGAGTCATTATCAATACTTCTGAACACGTACTGGCAGCAGCAGTTGGTTTAGATATTGATAATTTGATTATTGAAATCAATGCATCGGAACCTCCTATTATGGATGGCTCTTCTAAAATGTTTATACAAGCTCTGGAAAAAGCCGGTATTCAGGAACAAGAAGCTGAAAGAGAAGAGTATATCGTCAAAGAAATCATTACGTATAAAGATGAAGCTACGGGTAGCGAAATTGTTTTGATGCCATCAGATCATTTTGAAATAACCACCTTGGTAGATTTTGGAACTAATATTTTAGGAACTCAAAATGTGACCTTATCCAAAATGGAAGATTTTAAAACTGAAATAAGTGAAGCACGTACTTTTAGTTTCTTACACGAATTGGAGATGTTATTGGATCACAATTTGATCAAAGGCGGTGATTTGAATAATGCCATTGTCTATGTCGATAAAGAAATATCGGCGGAGACTATGAAAAAGCTTAAAAAAGCTTTTAAAAAAGATGAAATATCGGTAAAACCCAATGGCATACTAGACAACTTGGAATTGCGATGGCCCAATGAAGCCGCCAGACATAAATTATTAGATGTGATTGGCGATTTGGCTCTAGTTGGTAGTAGAATTCAAGGAAAAATAATTGCGACTAAACCGGGTCATAAAATCAATACCTTATTTGCTAAGAAATTGGCAAAGATGATTCAATTGGAAAAACGAAACAAAATTCCACAATACGATTTGAATCAACCCCCTTTGATGGATATTCATCAGATTATGAATATATTGCCACACAGACCTCCTTTTTTGTTGATAGACAGAATATTGGAATTATCCGATAAACATGTCGTTGGCGTTAAGAATGTGACGATGAATGAACCCTTTTTTGTAGGACATTTTCCCGGTGCACCGGTAATGCCCGGAGTGCTACAAGTAGAAGCAATGGCACAATGTGGCGGGGTTTTAGTATTAAATACGGTGCCGGATCCTGAAAATTACCTAACCTATTTTATGAAAATGGATAAGGTAAAATTCAAGCAAAAAGTATTACCCGGCGATACCTTGATTTTTAAAGCCGAATTGATAACTCCTATCCGTAGAGGTATCTGTAATATGCAAGCTTACGGGTATGCTAATGGAAAATTAGTAATCGAAGCCGAACTGATGGCACAAATAGTAAGAGTAAAAGACCCAAAATAATATGAATCAACCTTTAGCATACGTCAATCCCGGTGCAAAATTGGCTAAAAATGTAGTCATTGAGCCCTTTACAAATATAGAAAACAATGTAGAAATTGGTGATGGTACTTGGATAGGTTCCAATGTTACCATTATGGAAGGTGCCCGTATCGGTAAAAATTGCCGGATTTTTCCGGGAGCCGTGATCTCGGCAATTCCTCAAGATTTAAAATTTGAAGGAGAAGATTCCTTGACAATCATTGGCGATAATACCACCATTAGAGAATTTGTTACAATTAATCGTGGAACAAAAGCTTCGGGAGAAACCCGTGTGGGAAATAATTGCCTAATTATGGCAACAGCTCATATAGCGCATGATTGTGTACTGGGTGATAATTCTATTATAGTAAATGGCGTAGCACTTGCCGGTCATGTCATTGTCGGAAAAAATGCAATTATTGGCGGTTTGGCCGCTGTACATCAATTTATCCATATTGGTGATCATGCGATGGTTTCCGGTGGAGCTTTGGTACGTAAAGATATTCCTCCTTTTACCAAAGCAGCCAAAGAACCTATATCCTTTGTCGGTATTAATTCAATAGGATTACGACGTCGTGGCTTTTCTACCGAAAAAATACGGGAAATTCAAGATATTTATCGAATCATTTATCAAAAAAATTACAATACAACGCAAGCTATTGGCATTGTAGAAGCAGAGATGGAAGCAACTCAAGAACGCGACCAAATTCTATTATTTATCAAAAATTCAAAAAGGGGTATTATGAAAGGATACACCGGAAACAAATAAAAAAAACAAATTATGGCATCAACATCAGATATTCGCAAAGGATTATGTATTATATACAACAATGATACATACAAAATTATTGAATTTTTACACGTAAAACCCGGTAAAGGACCTGCATTTGTCCGTACTAAATTAAAGAGTTTAACTACCGGTAAAGTAATCGATAATACTTTTTCCGGAGGGAGCAAATTGGATGAAGTTCGTGTAGAAACCAGAAAATACCAATTTCTATACGTCGATGCCGATGGGGAAACCTATAACTTTATGAACACCAGTGATTATAATCAAATAACCCTTCAAAAAACAGCCTTAGATGCACCCGATTTACTAAAAGAAGGGGAAATAGTTACAGTGATTGTTCGAGCCTCTGATGAACAACCTTTGGCTGTTGATATGCCTCAAAGTGTCATATTGGAAGTAACCGCTACAGAACCCGGCGTAAAGGGTAATACAGCTACCAATGCAACCAAACCGGCAACTGTAGAAACCGGTGCCAGAGTAAATGTCCCTTTGTTTATCAATGAAGGAGATAAGATAAAAGTGGATACGACCAAAGGTACTTATTTGGAACGGGTAAAAGAGTAGCAGCCGTATTCCTACATCAAGGTTCTTTAGCGATTGAAAATTATCAAAC